>DAOUCW010000019.1:0-2657 GCA_034431695.1 Anaerolineae bacterium
GGGCAGGGTGGTGCGCATGCTCAGGGGGGTAAGGGGCGTGGTCGTGGATCTTTCCCCGGGGATGCTGGCCCGGGCGAGGGAGAAAGGCCTCCTCGCATGTTGTGCCCGTTCCGAAGCTCTTCCCTTCGCCTCCGGTGTGGCCGATGCGGTGATCGTGGTGGATGCCTTCCACCATTTTTCGGATCATTCCCGTGCAGCCGGGGAGCTGTTGCGGGTCTTAAGGAAGGGTGGCAAGCTCTTCCTTGAAGAGCCGGATATAACCAATTTAGCCATCAAGCTCATAGCCCTGGGGGAGAGATTGCTCCTGATGCGCAGCCGTTTCTACGATTTCGCAACTCTGGTCCGTTTCTTCTCAGAAAGGGGTGCTCTGCTGCTTTGGTCCGAGAGAAAAAGTGGGTTCATCAGGCTGGTATTTGGCCGCAGGTGAGGCTACGGAAGCCAGAAAGGTTTTTTCACCAGGAAGCCGTCAATTATAACCGGGCGGGAAAGGGTTGCGTGGGCTTTAATTCTCACAGTGTGCTCGCGGTATGAGTGTTCCTGAAAGATGGGGAGCAATTCCTGCCATTTTTCCTCCGGTGCTGCCAGGCTGTAGCGGGCCGTTCTGCCATCCACTTCCACTTCAATCTCCCCCATTTCAGGCCCTCTGGCCACCACAAGGTAAAGGGCTGAGCCCTTGACCCTGAACTCCAGCTCGCCCTCCGACAATGTCTTTACATAATTTACCAAAACTGCCCGCTCATCCCTGCCTCTCTCCCACTGGCCCCGGTAAGTGACCGCCCAGTGGTCTTCCTGGTGGAATCCTGGATACATGATCCTGGCCTGCTGGATGTAATCCTTGAGGGCGTAGTAGACGGGCAGGAGGGTGAAGTCAGGCTCTGCCATCCGGAAGAAGTATTCGGGTTTATTCTCCCTGAGCCACTGATCTGTTGGGCGCTTGAAGAACCAGAAGTTCACCACACCGACCCACGGCCATTCCTCCTGAGCCCTCTGGTAGGCCATGACGGCGTAGCGAGCCTGTTGTTCCAGGGTGACTCTGCCGTAAGGAGCCGGGAGGCCTTCGGGGACGGTGTTCCAGTTCATTTCCGAAATCCATATGGGCTTGTGACTATCGCCGTTTTTCACCATAATGTCCCTTACGAAGAGGACCCGGGAATAGTTTACAACCCTCGGGTTCATGCGACGGTCGTATGGGCCGGACCACAACCCATATCCCTGCATGGCCATGATGTCAAAGTAATCCTTTGCTCCGGCATCATACATCCGCTGCAGGAAGATGAAATCGTTCATATCCCTGGGGCCGAGCTCTATGGTGGAAGCGAGGGCGCCGCAGATTATGACCACGTTCGGGTCCGCCTGTTTGGCCCTGGTGTAGGCAACTTTCAGGAGTTCGGTGTATTCCTCCGGGCTCACCGGCTGTTCCCCCCATTCGGGGTAAATGTTGGGCTCGTTCCATATCTGGTAATAGCGTATTCGTCCCCGGTATCGGCTCACCACTGTGTAGACGAAATCGCCGAAGTCTTCAAAGTTATCGGGAGGGGCGAAGGTCCCGCGGGCATCTCCGTCGGCCCGGGTCCAGGCCGGCGGATTGGAGAGGCGCACGATGAGCTCCAGCCCGTATTTTTCGGCCAGGGAAACGATGTGGTCGTATTTCTCCCACGCTGAGCGGTAAGGCAGATGCCTCCTGTCCTGAAAGTCCCCTTTCCCGTGAATTTCAATGTCTTCCCAGGGGAATTCCTGACGTATCCAGTGGAATCCGGCTTCGGCTATTAGCTTGACGGTTTTTTCGCGCTTCTCGGGCTCTACTTCCTGCTCCAGGAATGTATTTATGCCGAAGGGGTTGACCCCAGCGTGGGCCACGGGGGCATAGAAATCAGTCTGAAGTGGGGGGCGAAGGTGGGAGGAGACGAGCTGGGTCATGGCGTTCAACTGAGAGAAGGGCTCTTCTTCCCCGGTCAGGTAAAAGGGCAAATTTGATTTCAGAAACAGGAAAGTGGAAAGGGCCAGGAGGGAAAGAGCCAGCAGCAGGGCTAATCCGAATCGCATTGCAATTCTTCCTCGGGAAGTGTGGCCAGGAAATCTGCGACCTCGCGGCGTGCCTGTTCAAAGAGCTTGATGAGAGCTTCATCTGTTTCCTTGAAGCCAGCCACAGCTCGCCTGGCGCAGGTCACACACCCCAGGGAAGCTTTGTAACTGCCCAGATTGCAATTGAGGCAATTGCATAACCTTATGATGAGGAGGGAAAAAGCGAGGCTTTCCTCATGGGTCTCGGGCAGGGTAGCTATCCTTTCCACCAGCTTCTGCCACTTGCGTCCCCTCAGGTTCTTTAAAGCATAAACGCTCCGGTGTGGAAAAAGGATCTCACTTTTGGGATACATCGGCCGGCCCCCAGGAAGATTCGCCTCTGATAGCCTTGATGGTAGCACAGCGCCCCGAGCTTTGTCAAGGGGTTTTTTGTCCTCACCGGTCACTTGGGGAAGCCAGTGCCCTCTGCCCGGTCCTGATTCGGCCCCGGTTTGCGCAAATTATTTTACATAAATTAAGCTTGTTCGCTGAGCGAATTGGGGCAGGGATTAAATTGAAACACCGTGTCCCGAAGAGGGAGGGGTAAAGGGGTGTGAGGGCGGGAGCGAGGACGAAAGGGCAGGGCGGGCTGTGGG
>DAOUCW010000020.1:0-8856 GCA_034431695.1 Anaerolineae bacterium
GGGCCCAGGTGGCCTCGTTGAGGTAGGGCATCAGGAGCCTGTTGACCAGGAAGCCGGGGCACTCCTTGACCACGACGGGGATCTTGCGCAGGGTCTCAGCGAACATCACCACACTGTCAATGGTGTCCTGGTCCGTGTCCAGGCCTGGGATGACCTCCACCAGCTTCATGACGTGGGCGGGGTTGAAGAAGTGCATGCCGATCATCTTGTGGGGCCGCTTCGTGGCCGCACCCATCTCGGTGATGGAGAGAGCCGAGGTGTTGGAGGCGAAGATGGTGTTGGAGGGGCAGACTTCATCCAGCTCCCTGAAGACCCGCTTCTTGAGCTCAATGTTCTCGGGGACGGCTTCTATCACGATGTCCACATCTTCAAAGCCATTGTAAGAGAGGGTGGTGGTGATGAGGGCCATCTTGGACTCCACATCGCCTGGAGTCATCCTGCCTTTATCCACCTGGCGCTGGTAGATGGAGCGGATCTTCTCCAGGGCCTTGTCCAGGATCTTCTGGTCAATGTCCTTGATCACCACCGGGAGTCCTGCGTAGGTTATGACCTGGGCTATCTCGGCGCCCATGGTTCCGGCGCCAACCACTCCAGCCTTGAAGATATACATGGCTTACCCTCCTTTTGAGATATTACCAGACCCTTATGGCCATAGCCACATCGGTTCCGATGCGGGCGAAGTAGAGCTGCTTGTTGAGGTATTTTTCCCGGGCTTTGTCGTTGGCCTCAAACAGGGTCTTACCGACGAAGTATTCGCCTGAGTCCACGTCTATGGCCACGATTTCGCCGTTGTGTTCGGGCTCCAGCTGGTCCTTGATCTTGAGGTAGATTTCCTTGCCCTTTGCCAGGACGCTTTCGTCAACCCACTGGGTTATCATGGTTCCCCTCCTTATTTTCTCTCCAGGACGAGAGCGCCACCCTGGCCGCCGCCCACGCACATGGTCACCAGGCCGAACTGGGCATTGCGGCGCTTCATTTCGTGGATGATGGTTACCGTGAGCTTGGCTCCCGTGCACCCAACCGGATGGCCGAGGGCGATGGCGCCGCCGTTGACGTTGACTTTATCCCAGTCCCAGCCGTATTTCTCCATCTCCCTTCCCACTGCCAGGACCTGGGCGGCGAAGGCCTCGTTGAGTTCAATGAGGTCAATGTCCTTGAGTTCAAGGCCCGCTTTCTTGAGGGCGAGAGGTATTGCCCTGGCCGGGGCGATCCCCATTATCTCCGGAGGGACGGCGGCGTAGGCGTAGCTGCGGATGTAGGCCATGGGTTCGTAGCCCAGGGCTTTGGCTTTCTCCTCGGTCATGATGAGGAGGGCTGCAGCGCCATCGGAGATGGGACAGGCATTGGCCGGAGTTACAGTTCCACCCTTCATGAATACCGGAGGATAGAGGGCAGCTCTCTCCACCGTGAGGCTGGGGTTGATCGTTTCGTCCTCGCTGACGATTTCGGGGGCGACCTCCTGGCCTGCGGCCTTCTTGGGCACAGTCACGGGGACGATTTCTTCCTTGAATTTGCCCATCCTGGTAGCCATGAAGGCCTTGCGGTGGCTCTGGACGGCATACTTGTCCTGCTCTTCCCTGGTTATTCCGTAGAGCATGGCGAGGTTCTCGGCGGTGCGGCCCATTATCTGCCCGCAGAGGGGGTCCGTCAGGCCCTCCCAGAGGGTGTCAATGAACTCGGTGCTGCGGAGCCTCAGGCCCCAGCGGGCACCCCTGACGCAGTAGGGAGCGGTGCTCATGCTCTCCGTCCCGCCAACGATGAAGACTTCGCCGTCACCAGCCTGAATGGCCTGGTAGGCGCAGGTTATGGACTGGATGCCGGAGGCGCAGTTTCGCTGGACGGTGTAAGCGGGGACGTGGACGGGGACTCCGGCCATGAGGGCAGCCACCCTGGCGACGTTGGGGGCATCGGAATACTGCCCAATGCATCCGAAGATCACTTCGTCAATGATGTTGGGGTCAATCTGGGTTCGCTTGATGAGTTCCTCTATCACGACGGCGGCAAGATGCTGGGCGGGCAGGTCCCGGAAAGCGCCCCCATGCTTGCCCACAGGAGTCCTCACTCCTGCCACAATTACCACTTCTTTCTTCATGTTCCCTCCTTTGCGTTGGGATTTTCAATTCCTTTCAGAAGGAGCTGCGATGCAGCTTCAGCCATTTGCTCCAGGGAGAAGCCCAGGAGCTCTCGCCTGAACGGTATGGACATCAGGACTATGACTCCGTGGATGGAGGCCCACATTGCGGCAGCAGTCAGCCAGGGGTCGCAGGGGCGGAAGAAGCCCTTCTGAATCCCTTCGTTGACGGCCCTGGCCACCCACTGGAGAGCTTCCTGGTTCTTGGCTTTTATCTCTTCCCCGAGCTCCGGGGGGATCTTCTCGTGGAGGCGGCCCCGATCGAAGGCCACCATGAGGCGGAAGTAAAAGGGGTTATCCTTGAAGAACTGGAGGTAGGCCCAGGTCAGACGGCGTAGCCTCTCAACCGGCGAGAGCTCTTCCCGTGGGGCGTAGGCTTCAGCGAGGCTCCGGAGGAGGGTATCAAACCCCTCCAAGAGGAGGTGGGCGAGGATTTCCTCTTTGCTGGAGAAGTAAAGGTAGATAGTGCCTTTGCCCAGTTCAGCCGCAGCGGCCACATCTTCAACGGTGGCTTCGGCTATGCCTCTGGATGAAAACACCTTCCTGGCAGCTTCCAGGATATCCTGCCTTCTCTGTTCCTTTTCCCTCGCCCGCCGCTCGCTCGTGCTCATGAACACACGCCCCGCCATTGGGGATGACTGCCGGTCATTTACTGACCTATAGTCAGTATACCACATATTTTCGGCCCTGTCAAATTCGGGCATCCGCCCTCGTTTTGCCCGCTCCATCCTCTGGTGGTATAATTAAAATTGCGCTCGGGGGTCGTCTAATGGGCAGGACAAGGGACTTTGGATCCCTCGGTCCAGGTTCGAATCCTGGCCCCCGAACTTTTTTGCTTTTGAGCAAGGAAAAATCATGGGTGAGTGCCCTCTCAGCGACAGGGAGCTGGAAATCCTGAGGATGGTGGCTCTGGGAGCCACCAACCGTCAGATAGCCACAAAGCTCTACATAAGCACTAACACGGTCAAGGTCCACCTCCGCAACATCTTCGAAAAGCTCGGCGTCCAGTCCCGCACGGAGGCTGTGATGCTTGCCGTGAAGGAGGGGTGGCTTGAGGTGGGGGAAGTCCCCCTCAAGCCCCCGGAGCCTCAGCTCGTCCCTCCTTTGCCCCTCTGGAAGAAAGCGGTGCTGGTCGGCGCAACCCTCATAGCCCTGGTCCTTGTGGTTCTGCCGTGGTCTGGTCCAATCCGGGCGAAGGGCCCTTCCTCTTTCCTCGCTGATTCGGCCTCCCCGGCACAGGCTGCCCTCATGAGTGCTTCGGGCCGCTGGTTCCTTAAGAGTTTCATGCCGGCCCCGCGCTCGAGGATGGCCGCAGTCCAGTGGGGGCAGGCCATTTTCATCATCGGAGGGGAAACGGCAGGCACCGTCACCGGAGAAGTCCTGGCCTACTATCCTGCGGAAAACCGCTGGGAGGAAAAGGCTCAGAAACCCACCCCCGTAAGCAACATCGGAGCCGCTGTAGTGGATGGGAAAATCTACGTTCCGGGTGGCTACACCGCCGATGCCAGAGTGACCGATGTCCTGGAAATTTACGATCCCAGGGCCGATTCCTGGACGAAGGGTGCACCTTTGCCTGTGCCCATCTGCGGCTACGCCATCGCCTCCCTTCAGGGTAAAGTTTACGTTTTTGGCGGTTGGGATGGAAAGCAGGCTACGGCTAAGGCCTTCCGCTATGACCCCGAGGCCGATGCATGGGAAGAGCGGCCCCCCATGCCCACTCCCAGAGCATTCTCCGCTGCCGGCGTGCTGAACGACCGGATTTACGTGGCCGGAGGTCTGAGGGGTCCCCGCGAACTGAGGGAAGTTGAGGAGTTTGACCCTCTCAAGATGCGCTGGGTGAAGCGATCTCCAATGCTGCTGGGAAGGGCCGGGTTCGGGATGAGCACGGTGGGCTCGTGGATGTATGCCGTTGGAGGGGGGTGGAAGAATTACCTGGCTTTCAACGAGCGCTATGACCCCTCGGCCGACCTGTGGACTCCCTTTGATAGCCCTATCCTTGGCGAGTGGAGGAACCTGGGGGTTGTGGCTTTCGGGAACAAAATCTATGCCCTGGGGGGCAAGAGCGGGGAGCTTGTGGCCCTCGTGGAGGAGTATCAGGCCCTCTTCACCGTTATGATACCGTATATTCAGAGGTGAGTTCATGTTTGAGATCGTCTTCCTTGGGACTTCGGCCTCAGCCCCTTCCGTCCAGAGGAACCTGCCCGCAGCGGTCGTCCTCTACAACCAGCACAGGTTCCTGATAGATTGCGGGGAAGGCACTCAGAGGCAGATCCTGAAGAGCGGCCTGGGCTTCAGGCGCCTGAACAAGATCTTGCTGACCCACGGCCATCTGGACCACATCCTCGGCCTCGGGGGGTTGATCTCCACCTTCGCCCGCTGGGAGGCGATAAACGAGGTGGAAATATACGGGGGCAAGTGGGCCCTGCGCAGGGTCAAGCTCCTCATGAAAGTGGTCTTCATGGACGAAATACCCCCCATAAACATCGTCTACCACGAAATCGGGCCGGGAGTGATAATGGAGGACGATAAATTTGTCCTCAGGGCCTTCAGGGTTCTCCACAAGGGGGCCGATTCGCTGGGTTTCATCTTTGAGGAGAAGCCCCGGCGTCCGTTCCTGGTGGAAAAAGCCGAAGCTCTCGGCGTTCCCGCCGGCCCCGAGAGGCGTCGCCTCGTCCAGGGTGAATCCATCACCCTGCCCGATGGTCGGATCGTAACCCCCGATGATGTGCTGGGTCCTCCCGTGCCCGGAGCCAAGCTCGTGTTCGTGGGAGATGCTTCCTCCACCCGTGGCCTGGCCGAAGCCGCCTTCAGAGCCGATGCCCTGGTCATAGAGGCCACTTACCTTGAACCCGAGAAGGAGCTGGCCCGCCAGTATGGGCACATAACGGCAGCGGAGGCCGCCCGATTGGCCCTTGAAGCAGAAGTCAGGCACCTGTATCTCGTGCACATCTCCCGCCGCTACAGCACCAGCGAAGTCCTGAACGAGGCCCAGGCCATATTCCCCAACACCACGGTCGTGAACGACCTCGACAGGTTCGCAATCAAAAAATCCGAGGCGAATTGAGGATGAGACGATGGAAGGGGATTTCATTGTGGTGCTGATCACCACCGGCTCGCAGGAGGAAGCCCTCAGGATAGCCCGCACCCTCGTGGAGGAGAAGCTCGCCGCCTGCGTGAACGTGGTGCCCAGGGTCTCCTCATTTTACTGGTGGGAGGGGAAGGTCCAGGAAGATGAGGAATCCCTGATGGTGGTTAAAACGAAAGCTCCCCTCTTCCCGGCCCTTGAGAAGAGGGTCAGGGAGCTGCACAGCTACACCGTGCCCGAGATAATCGCCTTACCGATAAAAGAGGGCTTCAGAGGCTACCTGGACTGGCTGGCCGACTCGGTGCTCAGGTAAATGGCCATAGCCAGGGAGAGGAAGCGGGTTTCAGCCTCATCGGCCCGCGAGTTTATGAGGATGGGAACCCTGGCCCCTACCACGTGGCCTGCCATCCTGGCCCGAGCGAAGTAGAGTATACCCTTGGCCATTATGTTCCCGGCTTCCACGTTCGGGACTATTAGGATATCGGCCCGTCCCGCCACGGGGGATTTTATCCCCTTCACCCTGGCGGAATATTCTGAGATCGCCGAGTCCAGGGCCATGGGCCCATCCACTATAGCCCCTTCAACCCACCCCTGCTCGGCCATCTTGGCCAGAGCCAGAGCATCAATGGAGGCCGGGATTTTGGGGTGGACGGCTTCGGTAGCAGCAAGGATGGCCACTCTGGGCATCTCCAGCCCGAAGCGGTGGGCTACCTCCACAGCGTTCCGGATTATTTCCAGCTTCTGGTAGACGTCGGGGTAAGGGACAACCCCGCTGTCACTTATGTAAATCAGTTTGTCCATTCCGGGGATTTCAAATATCCCCACGTGGGTCATGAGGGTTTTGTCCCTGAGGCCGATCTCTTTGTTCAGGGCCACGGAGAGGAGCTCGGCCGTCTTAAGTTGCCCTTTAATGACTATGTCCGCCTTACCTTCCCTCGCCAGCAGCACCACAGTTCTGGCGGCTCTGGAGGTTTCGGGTTCGTGGATTATCTCAAAATCTGCCAGGGAGACCCCTTCCTGGCGGGCGATCTCCTCAATGGCGCGGGCATCCCCCACAAGGTAGCCGGATACCTCCAGGCCGGCCCTGCGGGCTTCTTCAAAGGAGAGGAGGACTTCGGGGTCGTGAGCGGCGGCCACTGCCACTCGCTTCGGCCCCTTCTGGCGGGCGAGCTCTATCATCTGGGCGAAGTTCTCAATGGCCATCCTCTCCTGCCTCCTGAGGAAGTTTCAGGGGAACATGACCACCTTCCCCACCCTTTTCTCCGGTGAGGTGAGGAGGCGGAAAGCCTCCTCAAAGTCGTCAAGGGGTATCCTGTGGGTGATGATGGGAGACGGATCGAGTTTGCCCGAATTCAGGAGTTCGGCCATCTGATACCAGGTTTCCCAGAGGAGCCGTCCGTTAATCCCTATTATCCTTGCCCCTTTGAAGATCACAGCGTTTGCCCAGTCCAGGGTCACCGGCTCCGGCGGTATGCCGAATGCGGTGAACCTTCCCCCCTTGCGCAGGACGGCGAAACCCTGCTCCAGCGCCAGAGCAGCCCCGGCCATCTCCAGGACCACGTCCACCCCTTCGCCGTTTGTCTTTTCCATGATAATCTCAACGGGGTCCTGCCCCTCGGCAATGTTTATGGTGAAATCTGCCCCCATCCTGCGTCCTATCTCCAGGCGGAAGGAGTTCATCCCCACCTGGAAGACGGTTCCGGCTCCGGCCGCTTTGGCCACAGCCACGGCATTGTTCCCCGCCGGTCCATCCCCGAAGACCGCCACCGTTTTCCCGGTCACCGGCTCGGCCAGGACGGCGTAAACTGCGTTCCCCAGAGGTTCCTGGATTGAAGCGATGGCCGGGTCCATGTTGGGATCGTTCTTCCAGGCGCATATTTCGGGAACCACCGCATACTCGGCGAAGGAGCCGTTTATATCAACTCCGAAGATTTTGAGGTTCTGGCAGATGTGGGGCTGCCCCTTCCGGCAGACAGGACAGGTCATATCGGGTATATGGCTCTCAACGGAGATGAAATCTCCCACCTTCAGGCTTTTCACTTCCCTGCCGACTTCCACCACTTCGCCGCAGAATTCATGGCCCAGGATAAGCGGGGGTTTTATCCGGCTCTGGGCCCACCCATCCCAGTTGTATATGTGCACATCGGTGCCGCATATGGAGGTGGCCCGAACTTTCACCAGGACTTCGTTGGGGCCTGGCTCTGGTATATCAACCAGGTCCATTTCCAGGCCCGGGCCAGGCCTTTTCTTCAGGATCGCTTTCATCTTTTCGGCCATGTTTTCCCTCCCATGGGGATAAAAAAACCCGGCTCCTTTGCCGGGAACCGGGCCTCTACCGCGAGCAGCCTGTGCATGTGGTGGCTGTGCACCCTGAGCACGCGCTGCCACCGATGCTTCTCGTAGTCCCTCCCTCGCCGCGGCTCACCGCAGCGAAGAGGGATATGGCCCTCTCGGTCTCAGTGCTTCCGCAGTAAGGGCACTCAGCAGGCTCATTCGCCCTGCTTATGGGCCGCAGGACCTCAAAGGTTTTGCCGCAACTGGAGCACCTGTATTCGTAAATCGGCATAACCCTGCCCCCCAATTCCGGGTTCGCACCAAGTATTTTACCACCACAGTGCCCGGGGCGCAAGGGGTTTCACGCTTTTGTGCCTCTGGCCTCCGGTCAACCTCCGCCAACCGGGATTTCCGCCAGAGGCCCATGAAGGCCTATTTTCAATCGGCGCAGAGGGGGTAATAGCGTGGAATTACCCGACGCGAGGCCTGAATTTGTAGCCGTAATGGATTACCCCGCTTTTTCCTTCCTCGTAGAGCTTGCGGGTTACCATCTCCACCGGCATCCCTATCCTGACTTCTTCCGGGTCCACGTCGGTGAGCTGGGCAGTGACCATCGGCCCCTCTTCCAGCTTGATCAGGGCCACGGTGTAGGGGACATATTCATCAAATTCTTCCGATGCCTGGTAAACGGTGGCAAAGCTGTAGACCACGCCCCTTCCGGAGAAGGAATAAGGCGTCTGGGCTGGCTTTGAGCATTCAGGACAGAGGTCACGGGGAGGGAAAATTTTCGCTCCACACTTGGGACAAACCTCCCCCACCAGAGCGTAACGCTGTTTCCTGGTCCTCCACACTGCCGGCAAACTCATGGTTCCTCCCTCCTTTCTTAAAATTTTAATCTGGACCCTCCAGGATGTGAGTAACTGCGGTGCCGCCTGTCCCGCCTATGCTCTGGACGAGGGCCCAGTGCGCCCCTTTAACCTGGTTGGGGCCGGCTTCCCCCCTGAGTTGAAGGACGGCTTCCACAGCCTGGTAGATGCCCGTGGCACCGAGCGGGTTGCCGCGGGCTTTCAGGCCACCCATTGTGGAAATGGGGATGCGGCCGTCAAGGGCGATTTCTCCATCCATGGCGAGCTTCACCCCCTTGCCCTTTTCGGCGAAGCCCGCCGCTTCAAGGGAGAGGGCAGCCATGATGGTGAAGGCATCGTAGAGCTCAAAGAGGTCCACATCCTCAGGCTTTATCCCCGCCATCTCATAGGCACGCCTGGCCGAAAGGTAAGCGGCTTCCAGGAAAAGCGGGTCCTTGCGATCGTGCAGGGCGAGGGCATCAGTAGCGGCTGCCGAGGCGGCAATCCTCACGGGTCTGGAG
>DAOUCW010000021.1:0-1802 GCA_034431695.1 Anaerolineae bacterium
CCGCCGCTGCATCGCCCGGGACATCAACCCGCAGGCGGTGGTTCTGACCCTCCAGAACCTGGATTTCAACCCTCCCCTCTCCCTCTCGGGGGGAAAGATTTACGAGCCGATCGTGGAAGTTGGGGACGCCCGGGATCTCTCCGGCATTCCCGACGGAAGTGTGGATCTCATCTGCGCTCACCCTCCGTATGCGGGGATCATCAGGTATTCAAGCGGCGTTCCGGGAGATCTTTCCGCCCTCCCGCTCCCTCAGTTTCTGGAAGAGATGCGGCGGGTTGCCGTGGAGAGCCTGCGGGTCCTGAAGCCGGAGGGCAAGTGCGCGATCCTGGTCGGCGATGCGCGCAGGTCCAGGCGAATAGTGCCAATCGGCTTCATGGTGATCCGGACGTTCCTGGATGCCGGCTTCAGGCTGAAGGAGCTCATAATCAAGAGGCAGCACAACTGCAAGATGACGGGTTTCTGGTATGAAAAGAGCATCCGGCACAACTTCTTGCTCTTAGCCCACGAGTATCTCCCGGTCTTTGAGAAACCCGCAGGCAGTCCATTGAGGGAGCCGGCGCCTGCCTGGGAGCCGACTTTCCATTACAGGACGGTGTCTGAAAAAATCAGCCAGGTGGAAGCGGAAGACCTGCAGACGACAACCGTCTGGATCCTGCCGGCAGAGCGCATGGAGGGAGAAATCAGGCGCAATCTCCTTTGGAGGTGCATCGGACCTCAGGGGGATTTCCTTGAAGTTCGGCCCGGAAGGAACGGAAATTCCGGCTCCCTGGAAGCTCCCCTGATACTGATCCGGGGGCCGGAAGAGTGGGATGAGGCGAGCTTCACAGGCTACAGGAAGGCGGTAAGAGAGATCGCTCAGAAAGCCCTCTGTTCTCACTTAGCCGTTGAAGCGAAGGATTTCCGGAAAGAGGACGGCGAACTCATCCCCGCAGCGCTGGTGCTGTGGGAGGACCTGAACTTCCAGAAAGCGCTGACCCTCAAGGAGATCATCATCATCGTGCCGGAGGCAATTCCTCCCGGCCCCGATGATGCGTCCCTCAGGATCGTTCACAAATATTTGCTGATTTACGAAAGGCAGCAGCGATGAACCCGCGCGATACTTCCACGGGGAAAGTGCTGGAAGACATGATCCTCCCTGCCCTGGAGCGGGGAGGATACAAATACAAAAAGAGGGTCCTCGTGGGCGAACGCCCGGGCGGAGGCAAGCACTTTGTGGATGTGCTGGCGGAGGATCCGCAGGGCAGAAAGTATCTCATCTCTCTCAAATGGCAGCAGGTTCCAGGCACAGCCGAACAGAAGGTGCCTTTTGAAGTCATGTGCCTGATTGAGGCAATCCTCTCTTCCGCGGGGGAATTCCAGAAGGCCTACCTGGTTCTCGGGGGCCCTGGATGGCACCTGAGGGAGTTTTATGTAAAAGGCGGGTTGAACGAGGTTTTGAAATTTGCCGACCTGGTTAAAATTGTAACGCTGGAAGACTTCATCGCCCTTGCCAACAAGGGGAAACTATGAGCTGAGGAGAGGAAAATGGCGGTCATTTTTCCCTTCACTGCTATCGTGGGCCAGGAGAAAATGAAGCTGGCCCTCATCCTGAACGCCATAAACCCGCAGATAGGTGGCGTCCTGATAAGGGGGGAGAGGGGCACCGCTAAATCCACCGCTGCCCGGGCTCTGGCTTACCTCCTCCCCGAAATAAAGGTCGTGGCCGATTGCCCCTTCAACTGCGACCCCGATAACCCCGAAAACATGTGCGATTTCTGCAAGGAAAGGCTGGCCAGGGGGGAAAAGCTCCCCGTTGCCTGGCG
>DAOUCW010000022.1:0-1992 GCA_034431695.1 Anaerolineae bacterium
GCCACGAAAGCCACGAGGCCCTTCCTGGGGAGCTGTTCCCGCAGCCAGTCGGCATCTTCAGCCGTGGTGATGTGGAGGTAGAGCTGTTCGCGGTCCAGGCTGGAGAAGAAGAGGCTTTCTCTGACTATGCGGGGGACTTTGCGGCAGAGGAGTTCGGCAGCCTCTGGCCCCAGGATGCGCCTCCCCCTGGCCGGAAGCCCCACCACGAACCTTGCCTCCACGTATTCCGCAGTTATCACCACCGAGGTTCGCTCTAAGATCTCCTGGCCGGGCCTGTCTATGGCGATCAGGCCGCTGTGGCCTGTCCCGACCCTTTCCTCCAGCTCATCAGCCACCCGGGCGAACTGCCGGGTCAGGAAATCGGCCAGAGCGATGCGCCTGCTTTTGGTGGAATACGTATCGGGGGGAAAGCCGGCCTTCCGGTGATCGATCCGGACCCGCACCCTGCTCGGCGGAGCGAAGGGGTCGCCCTGGACGTGGTCAATGAAGAGGGTGAAGTCGGCGGCGCGGTAGGCACCCTCTATCCCCCTGTAAGCTTTGTAACCCTTCCCGTCAAGCTTGTGGAGCAGGGCCTCAAGTTCGGCGATGGTCCTCTCACCCATCGAGCCTCACCATGAGCAGGGGCACCAACATTTCTTCGGGGGAAAGGCCTCCGTGGCGCCCTTTGAGCCTGGGTTCCTCATAGCCCCAGACCAGGTGCTCCTCCCCCCTGGCGATAGCGATGAGGTCGCCGATGCGGGAGTAGAAGTCAGGCGCCGGGTTTCCCCTCCCGAAGAGGCCCTTTTCCAAGGCCTCGCGGGAGTCCAGCACGGTGAATGAGCCGATTTTCTCCTCAAGGTAAGCGCGGACCTGCTCCTTCCTGCCGTCCCGCACGTGGAGGTAAGAGGCCCTTGATTCTCCCGTCGGAGGGAGGGCGAGGAGTTCCCAGAGTTCGGGGTGCTTCATGGCCAGAATGGCTTTCTCGGGCCTGGTCTGAACCTGGCCGTGGTCGGAGAAGATCATCAGGAGGGTTCCTTTCCTGTCCTGAGGCTCAAGGCGCTCCAGGAAATCGTGCTCCATGGAGAAGGCGAAATTCCTGAGCTCGGCCTCCCAGGTCTCATCGCCGGGGCCGTAGAGGTGCGCGAGGGCATCCACAAGCCCCCAGTAAACGCTCACTATCACCTTTTCTCCGGCATACTTCCGGAGCAAATGGCGAAGAATTATCCACATTTCCGAAGTGGTGAGGAAGCCCACGGCCTCGGCTACCTCCCTGTGGAGGGCACGGGAGAAGGGGCTTTTGACGAATTCGCGGTGGATGAGGACGACCACCTTCACCCCCCACGGATTGAGGAGCTGGGGGAAAGAAGGGACCGGGACGAGCTTCTCGGGTTCCAAGCCCCACTTCTCCAGGGACTCGCCTCTTTCGTTCCGCATGGGGGCAAGCGTCAGCGCATTGGCCACGACGCCGAAATCCTTGAAGTAGATGGTATAGCCGGTGAGGCCGTGCTCCACCGGCGGGCGAGCGGTCCAGAAGCTGGCCAGGGCGGCCACCGTTGTGGAGGGGAAGACCGAAGTTATGGAGCTGAAGGAGCCCTCCCGGGCGAGCCTGGCGAAGAGGAAAGAGGGGTCCTTTTCCATCAGCCTCTGCAGGGCAAGGTAACCCACGGCGTCCATAAGGATGGCCACGATCCTTTCGGTGCCCCGGGCAATGTCCTTCCAGAGGGAAGGTTCAAGGGGAGGCGCCCCTTCCAGACCTGCTCCCAGGATAGCCGCCATGGTGGCGGGCAGGTTCACTATGGAACCACCCTCGTATTGGGGCCAGATGAACTCCATCATCCACCTCCGTCTCCCGCCAATTTTACGCAAAGGACCTCTGAGGCGCAAAAGTTTCCCCGGAGTTTTCACAATCCCTTCACAGAGGCTTCACGCCCCCTTCACGAAGACCTGCTAAGCTTGAGCCGGAAAAAATTCAGGAGGAGGTGAAGAGATGAAGAAGTGGATGATCCTGCCGGC
>DAOUCW010000023.1:0-5396 GCA_034431695.1 Anaerolineae bacterium
GCACTTATGAACTCAGAGATTACGCCTCTGCTGCCGATAACGGCACCCTTGAGGAAACTGTCCTTCGCCAGCTGAAGAGCGGGGAAATTCCGCCCCGCGAAGGCCTTCGCTTCCGCCAGGCCTGCGAGATCTGCATTCATTTCACTCCAATTGCCGATGGAGGCTATGCCCCGGATCTGGCCCTTGGCCTCCTGGGGCTGGACCCGTATGAGGCAATCGTTCTGGAAGGAAGCCCGGAGATCCTGAACCGGATGGGGCTGGAAGAGGGGGAGGAGCCACCCTCCAGGCGGGAAACCATCGCCTCCCTCAGGGAAAAGAGGGATGCCAGGCGGAGGGAAAAGCTCTCCGAAGTTCGGGCGAAAGCGCAGGGGATTGAGGGACTGAGCTCATATTTTGCCACTTGCATCCGCTGCCACAACTGCATGGTTAATTGCCCCATCTGTTACTGTCCCGATTGCGTCTTCCGCACCGATACCTTTGAGAGGACTTCCGCCCAGTATCTGGCCTGGGCCGAACGGAAGGGGGCTGTGCCCATGCTTCCAGACCTCCTCCTCTTCCACCTCACCCGCATGAACCACATGGCGACCTCGTGCGTGGCGTGCGGGATGTGCACCACAGCGTGCCCGGTGGGCATTGACGTGGGAACGCTGTTCATGGCCGTCGGGGAGAAAACCCAGGCCCTGTTCAACTACCTGCCAGGCCGAAGCCTTGATGAACCTCCGCCGGTGGCGACCTTCAAAGAAGACGAATTCGTGGAATTGGGAAGCTGACGACCCAGAGGAGGTGTCCTGTATGGCCGAAGAAATGGTCCCCATCTACATAATGGGCAAGCGCTACGAGGTTCCTGCCGGCCTCACCATAATGAAAGCGATGGAGTATGCCGGATACAGGCTGATCCGGGGAGTGGGTTGCAGGGGTGGATTCTGCGGGGCATGCGCCACGGTCTACCGCATCGCCAACGACCCCAAGCTTTACGTGGGGTTAGCCTGCCAGACTGTGGTGCGGCCGGAAATGTATCTTGCTCAGATCCCCTTCTTCCCTGCCGAGAAAGCCATCTACGACATAAACAAACTCAAGCCCGAACCGGAGACCATCTTCAAGCTCTACCCCCAGGTCCTGCGCTGCCTGGGCTGCGGGACCTGCACCAAATCCTGCCCCCAGGAGCTGGACGTGCGGGCGTATATGGCGGCAGCGATGAGGGGGGATATAGCCCGCGTGGCCGACCTTTCCTTTGACTGCATAATGTGCGGGCTGTGCTCGGCCCGCTGCCCGGCCGAAGAACCCCAATACAACATCGCCATCCTCTGCCGCCGCCTCTACGGCAAATACCTTGCCCCCAGGTCCAAACACCTGGAAGAACGCCTCCGGGAGATCCAGGAGGGCAAGTTCAACGAAGAGATAAAGAAGCTTAAATCCATGAGCCTGGACGAACTGCGCAAACTCTACAACGAGCGGGATATAGAGCCGGAGTAAGGGGAGATGGGGACCGGAATCAACTGGACGGACATTCAGAATGTTTTCTATCCCTATGAACCCATCCCTATCCCGCCCGATAAGCTTGATGAGTGGTATGTGGAGCGCTACAGGAGCCCTTACAGACAACTTTTGCTCAGGCTTAAACCCGACAAGATCCCCGAGCGCTACATCCTTGTGGGCCACCGCTCAAGCGGAAAAACCACTGAACTCGTAAAGCTTACCACCGAACTGCGCAAGACCCATGATTATTTCGTGGTATACCTGCCTTTGGAACACAACCTGGACATCTCAAAGGTTAACCCAGTAGAAGTCCTGTTCCTCATGGGGGTTTCCATCTACAAAATAGCCTCCGAGGAGCTTCAGGAAAAACCGAGAGAAGAACTCCTCCACCGCCTCGAGCAATCTCTCACCACCCTGGTCCGTGAAGAAACGGACAATAAAAACTTTTCCATTGACATTAGAAAGCTCGTGGAAAACCTCGTATGCTTCGGAGCCTCCTTGCTTGCCGGGCCCATCGCTGGCAGCTCACTGCGGGAAGCTTTCAGGGGTTTCTCTTTCGTCTCGGGAACGGATGTAAAACTGGTCCGCAGAACAGAAGTGCAGCCTCGCCTCAAAGAAATAGCCGACGCACTGAATGACCTGATTGAGGAGGTGAAAGCGCTGGCCGGGAAACCCCCTGTTCTGGTAGTGGATGGGCTGGACAGGATAATGGACCCGGACCTGATTGAGCTCAACTTCATTGAAAACCCTTACCTGGCACTGATCTCCTGCCGGGCAATCTATGCAGGCCCCATGCTCCTTTACTACGGTGTGCGCTACGCGATGGCTCGCACGCGCTTCAGCATCATTGAACTGCCCAACGTCATGATCCACGACAGGCAACGAAACCCCTCTGAAAAAGGCTACGAAACGATGCGCGAAATAGTGCGCAGACGAATCCGCTCCCTCGGTTACGAGCCCGAGCAAGTGATCCACCCCGATGCTCTGGACCTCATAATCTGCAATTCTGGAGGAGTCATCCGTGACCTCATGTTCCTCATGCGCGAGGCAGCCTTGAATGCCGAAATGGCCCAGGAAGAAATCATAGACAAAAACATAGCCAGATGGGCGGTGAGATCCCACCGCCGCTTATTTGAGGTCTCTCTGACCCCGAAATACCGGCAGGTTCTGGAAGAAGTGGCGAGAACTAAGGAGCGCCTTGATGACCCCCTCTGCGATGAACTGATCATGGGGAACTTCGTCCTGAGTTACATAGACGAAGAAGGCAATCCCTGGTTTGATGTTCACTCAATTCTCTGGGCGGAGGATTAGGAGGCAAGAGATTGGGGTAGAGATATTGATCGGAGAACTGAACACCGAGCTGGAACGGATGGCCAGGCAACTTTCCCTGCCCGGCACTTCTATACTCATTGCCCTTCTGGAAAAACCCGGACACTACGATGAGCTCTCGGCAGAACTGAAGCGACGCCTCAAGCTTAGGGTGGAGGAATGGTTTTTCTCCCCCCAGCGCCTGAACCTTCCCGATTATGTCCTCTCCCTTTCCGATGGGGAAAAGAAAGTAGTGTTCGCCTCAGGCCTTGAGGAACTGCCCGAGGCAGAACGAGCGAAAGTCTACAGCATCCTCAACCTCGGGAGAGAGAAGATAGGCAAAAGCCGGTGCGGTCTGGTGATATGGATTCCCAAAGAGCTGGGCAATGAATTGATGCGCCATGCCCCCGATTTCTGGGCATGGGTTCAAAGCGCCCACCACCTCCACCTGCCCGACGATGAACTGGAGCTCCAGAAAACTATGGCTGCCCTGCGCCTGAGCGGAGAAAAGGAGCTGGATCAGCTCCGCCAGCGTTACCTTGAATACATCAAAACTACCTGCCGCTGGCTGGACTTCCGGGGCATAATGCAGGTGCGCACCATCGTGCGCTTCCCCCTGGACCAGTTGTTCGTGCCCCTGATGGGAACAGAAAGAAGGCCTGAAATTGAACTCCAGGAAAAAACTTCTCCCATTGCCCTTCGCCTCATGCCATTTGCCATCCCCCTGGAAGAAGCCTGGAAAAAGCACCGCTTCTTAGTGATCCTGGGGGATCCTGGCTCCGGCAAGAGCACCTTCCTGAAGCACCTGGCCCTCACCTTCGCCCTGGGGAGGACGGAAGAGAAACGCACCCCCATCCTCATATC
Organism: Anaerolineae bacterium; assembly: GCA_034431695.1. Classification (GTDB taxonomy): domain Bacteria; phylum Chloroflexota; class Anaerolineae; order SpSt-600; family SpSt-600; genus SpSt-600. Next base: position 3,649 of record DAOUCW010000023.1, read on the forward strand.
CATTGCCGAATACACAATGGCCAGGCAGGAACATCCCTTCTCCCTGCTGGAATTCATCGCCTGGCGCTTCAGGCAAGAGGGCCTGCCCGACCTCACCCCCCTCTTCATGTCCGACCTTGAAAGCGGACGGGCCATTGTCCTGCTGGATGGGCTGGACGAAGTTTTAACCCGGAGTGAGCGGGAGAAGGTGGCAGAGGAAGTAAAGGACCTGGCCCGGAAATACTACCTGAGCCGATTTATCGTTACGTCGCGGATTGCCGGCTACGATCCCTCCTTCCTCCCCGGCTTCACTGTTATAACCATTGAACCCTTTGAGCGGGAGCAAATCAAAATATTCGCTCACAATTGGGCCAGAGCGTATGAGGCTGTGATCCTGAAATCCCCCCTTGAGGATTCGGGCTGGCCGCCTTTCCCGCCGGAAGTTGAAAGGCGCATTCAGAAGAGGGCTGAAGATCTCTTCCAGGCTGTTACCAGCCATCCGGCCATTGAGCGCCTGGCGACGAATCCCCTGCTCCTGACCATCCTGGCATTAATACACCAGCAGGGCACCCGTCTGCCCCAACAGCGGGTGGAGCTATACAGGCTATGCATTGAAACTCTGGCCGAAACCTGGAACCTGGCCCGGAGCATCTCGGGGATATCCCTGGAGCTCTGGCTGGGCGAGCGGAGGCTCAGCGCCCAGGATGTTGTGCAAATTCTGGGGCCGGTAGCCTTCTGGATGCAGGAAAACCGCCCCGGCGGCCTGATAGAACGGGAGAAACTGGAAGAGCTCATCGCCTCAGCACTGCAACGGGAAATTCCTGACCGCGAAAAGGCCTGCAAGATGGCGAAGGAGTTCGTGGACCTGATGCAGGTGCAAACAGGTCTATTGCTTGAGAAAGGATTGGGGCAGTTCGGCTTCATGCACCTCTCGTTCCAGGAATACCTGGCTGCCCGTTATGCGACCATGCGGAAGAACACCTTTGAACTCCTGAAGCCTCACTTGTTTTCTCCCCGCTGGCGGGAAGTGGTCCTCCTCACAGCCGCGCTCCTCGGTCAGTTCTCCCCCGAGATGGCCTCTGATTTCCTCAGCCAGGTATACGAAGCCGAAGTGCCTTTCGGGGAAATCAGGGAAATCCTGAAATGGCCCCTGCTCCTGGCCGCCCGCATCCTGGCCGACGACGTTCCGGTAGAGGACATGGAAATGGCTCGCTCACTTCTCAGCGAATTCTGGAGGCTCATCGGTTCACCGTATTTGAGACTGCGCCATGAAGCTAGTTCTATCCTTGAATTGCTTGGTCCCACCCGCTATGGCCCCCAGGTTGCCGAATTGCTTGTTGAAGCTCTGCGAAATGAAAGCGCAGAGGTGCGCAGTAGCGCAGCCGAGGCTCTTGGAGAACTCGGAAAGGCAGAACCTCAAGTGATAGAAGCACTGACTTCGGCTCTGAAGGATGAAGACGTAAGGGTGCGCATCAGTGCAGCCGAGGCCCTTGGGATACTTGGAAAAGCAGAGCCATGGGTTATAGAAGCTCTGACCTCGGCTTTAAAGGATGAAGATGCAGAAGTGCGCAGCAGCGCAGCCCGGGCTCTTGGAGAACTCGGAAAGGCAGAGCCAGGGGTTATAGAAGCTCTGACCTCAGCTTTAAAGGATGAAGATGCAGAAGTGCGCAGCAGTGCAGCCGAGGCCCTTGGGATACTTGGAAAAGCAGAGCCAGAGGTTATAGAAGCACTGACTTCGGCTCTGAAGGATGAAGACGTAAGGGTGCGCA
>DAOUCW010000024.1:0-19106 GCA_034431695.1 Anaerolineae bacterium
GGGTATTGCGTGGGAGATGGCGAGGTTGGGGATGGAAGAGAGGGCGAAGGAAGTTTTCGAAGAGGCTGTCAAAATAGCGGAAGAAATTGAGGATGCATTGGAGCGCTTAGAGGCTTTGAGGGCTATTGCTTCGGAGATGGCGAGTCTGGGGGAGTTTGAGGAAGCGATTGAGTTGGCGGGAAAGATTGAGGATGCATGGGGGCGCTCAGAAGCTTTTAGGGAGATTGCGAAAGAGATGGCGGAAGCGGGGATGGGAGAGAAGGCAAGGGAAGTTTTGCAACAAGCGTGGAAGGATGCCAATGAAGCCGCAAGTTTTGGCCAACTTTGGGAAGTTGCCCGAACTGCTGTAGAAGTGGGCTTCTCTGACCTTGCCGTTGAATTCTCAAAATCCATTGCAGGAGAAAGGACAGAGCATTTGCCCAAAGTTTTGGATGCTCTGGTAAAGCATCGGGACAGAGGGGCGGTTCTGCAACTTTTGCCCTTGTGCGGCTGGGCAATGGGAACGGCACTTCATTGCTGCGCCTGCCTGATTAGCCTTTATCCTGAGCGCACACAATCCATCGCTAAAAAGATAGAGCAGTTAATTTTTTAAGCCCATCGGCAGGCCGGGGGAGATCGCTCACAAATTATCCCGGCGTTTCTGAAATCAGCAGAGCAACTCCGCAGCCTGGCCCGGCCGGTGAAGAGGAGTGCTCCCGGAACACGCCTGCTGAATGCATCGGGAAGGTATGGCCACAGCCCGGGGATTAGAGCGCATCTCGGGGCTGAATCGCCTGATGTGCCTCCCCGGGCATCCCGGATGGGACGGGTTCAAGGCAAATTGAAGGGCACCGCATGCTCTCTCCTCCCCAAAATCCTGGCTTCAAGCAGTTGAGCAATCCCCTCTTGCGTTTTCTCCGTTCTTGACTATAATAAACCTGGTTTATTCTCTGCGAGGCTTGGCCGGTGAAAAGGTGGCGGGTTCTGGCCTTCATAATGGAGCTTGGCTTCACCGTTGGGTTCAGCATCCTCATAGGGATCGGGGTCGGGTGGTGGCTGGACGGAAAGCTCGGAACGAGGCCTATCTTCACTTTGATCGGGCTCTTCCTGGGGCTGGCTTCAGCAGTTTATAACCTTTATCGCCTTTCTTCCATGGTGAGGGGATGATGGACTTCGTCCTGATCGCAGCCGGATTTCTGGCAGGAGCAGGGGGATCCTGGCTCAACAGTTTCCTCACGGAGTTTTCCCTGAGGAAGATCGTACTTTCTCCGAAGGCTCCGAAGTGGCTTGCGGGGCTTTTCGGCTTCTTCTTCACCACCAAGCTCTTCCTCTTCTTCGCTTTCTGCTATGCAGTGATCCGTTTCCTCGGCTTCAACCTGTGGGGTGTCATCGCCGGCATCCTCACCCATCAGTTCTTCCGCATCGCCTACAAGTTGTATCTCTGGTATGCCAGGGACAAATCCACGTCAGTGAGGTGGGAGAATGCTGGGAAAGCTTCTGGGGATTGAGTTCCACGAAATTTCCATGGGGGCCGAAAAGCTCTTCTACCTCGGCCCGTTCCCCATAACCAACACTATACTCACCACCTGGGTTGTGATGGCCCTCCTCATAGCCCTTGCCTTCGCCGTGAGGAGGCGCCTCAGCATTGTGCCTGGCGCTCTCCAGAGCATCGTGGAGATCGTGATTGAAACCGTTTACAACCTGGTGAAGAACATAACGGGCGAGAAAGTGGCCAGAGTTATATTCCCCCTTATCATGACCCTCTTCCTCTTCATCCTCACGGCCAACTGGCTTGGCCTCCTGCCAGGCTTCGGGACCATAACCTACCACCATGTCCCGCTCTTCCGGCCTCCCAACAGCGACCTCAATACCACCCTGGCCATGGCCCTCATTACCGTGCTGCTGGTCCAGGTGGCCGGGATCGTCTACAGGGGCATAAAGGGTTACCTCAAGGAGTTCATCACTCCTCCGATCCTCGCACCCCTCATGGCTCCCATCCACCTTATCAGCGAACTCTCCCACATCCTCTCCCTCTCAGCACGACTTTTCGGCAACATCTTCGGAGGCGATGTGGTCCTTACCGTGATCTTCGTGATGCTTCCCGCTTTCATCCCTGCTGTGTTCATGATCCTTGAATCCCTTTTCGGCCTGATTCAGGCGGTGATCTTTGCGGTTCTGAGCACAATTTACTTTTCCATGTCTACTGCTGCCCACGAGGCAGAACATTAATCTTTGAGAAGGAGGGGAAAAGATGGATCCCAAGGTCGCAGCCAATCTCGGAGCCGGCTTCGCCATGGGCATAGGTTCCATAGGGCCTGGTTTCGGCATAGGGATGGGGGTGAGCAAGGCCATGGAAGCCATCGGGCGCAACCCCGAGGCTGCCGATAAGCTCTTCACACCCATGATCGTGGGGCTTGGCCTTGCCGAAGCGGTGGCCATCTATTGCCTCGTGACCGCCCTTGCCCTCATCTTCGTGGGAGGTGGCTAAAGGATGGAAAAGCTCGGTGTGAACCTTCCCGGTCTCCTCCTGCAGGCGGTAAATTTCCTGCTCCTGCTCTTCATCCTGCAGAAGTTCCTGTATAAGCCGATCCTCAATGCCATAAAAACACGGCAGGAAAGGATCCAGCGGGGGCTTGAGGAGGCGGAAAGGGCCTCCCAGCGCCTGGCCGAGGCCAACACCGAAGCTGAACGCATCTTAGAGGAGGCAAGGGCAAGAGCTCAGGAGATAATCGCCCAGGCCACCCAGGAGGCCAGCAGGGTGAGGGAAGAGATAATAGCCCAGGCCAGGGCGGAGGCCAGCCGCATCCTGGAAAGGGCCCGGATGGAGGTGGAAAGGGAAAGGGAGATGGCCCTGGCCGAGCTTCGTCGCCAGGCCATAGACCTGGCCGTCCTTACCGCCCGCAAGATAGTGGGCCAGGTCCTTGATGAACAGGCCCAGCACCGCATCATCAGTGATTTCCTCTCCACTCTCGAGCAGTCAGACTGAAATCCGGAGGAGACGAATTGGAAAAAATCATCCGGAAAAGGGAGAAGGCTGACCTTTACGCCAGAGCCTTCTACGAGGCTGCTCTGGAAGGGTGGATAAAGAAATTGGCCCGGGTCTGGGGGGACATCGCCCGGGATGACCTCCTGGAGAAGCTGGATGCTCCGGAGGTCCCCTTCCAGGAGAAACAGCAGTTGATAAATCAGCTTGTTGGTGATGAGACCCCTGCCGAAATACGCAATTTCATCTTCCTTCTGGCTTCCAAGGGTCACCTTCATTACCTCCCGGAGATCCTGGACGAGCTCGGGAGGTTGTCCAGAGGAGGGGCTGCACGCCGGGTGGTCAATATCACCACCGCTGTGCCCCTCACCGAGGAAGAGAAGAGGGCCCTTCAGGCTCGCCTCATAGCCCGCTTCGGCTCCGACCTTGATTTCCGTTACGATGTTGACCCCGAAATACTGGGAGGGGTCATAATCAGGATAGGGGACAAAGTCATAGACGGGAGCATAGCCGGAAGGCTTGAGAGCTTGAGGGAGAGGCTGAAACGGGAGATTTAACGGGAGGAGGGGGAAATGGCTTTGAGGGTTGTGGACGTAGCTCTTGAGATCAAGAAGCAGATTGAGGCCTTTGAAGCCCCCGTAGAATCGGTAGAGGTTGGCACGGTCATAGAGGTTGGCGATGGGGTGGCGCGGGTCAGGGGGCTGAGCGGTGTCATGGCCTCGGAGCTGGTTGAGTTCCCGAAAGGGTTGTATGGGATGGCCCTGAACCTGGAGAAGGACAGCGTGGGAGTGATCCTGCTGGGGGATTACAGCCACCTCCAGGAAGGGGACATAGCCCGCTCCACCGGAAGGATCATCTCCGTCCCCGTTGGCGAGGAACTTCTGGGAAGGGTGGTGAACGCCCTTGGCCAGCCCATTGACGGCAAAGGGCCCATAAGGGCCACCAAATATCGCCCGATAGAGCGCATTGCCCCCAACGTTGTGACCCGCCTTCCCGTTAACACCCCGGTCCAGACCGGAATAAAGGCCATTGACTCCATGATCCCGATCGGGAGGGGGCAGCGGGAGCTGATAATAGGCGACCGGCAGACGGGAAAGACTGCCATCGCCATTGACACAATCATAAACCAGAAGGGCAAGGACCTCTACTGCATCTACGTGGCGATCGGGCAGAAGATGGCGCAGGTGGCGAGGGTGGTGGCCACTCTGGAGAAATACGGGGCCATGGAGCACACGATCGTGGTGGTGGCCTCGGCCTCGGAGCCGGCAGCAATGCAGTATATAGCCCCCTATGCCGGATGCGCCATGGGCGAAGAATTCATGGAATCGGGGAAGGATGCCCTCATCGTTTACGATGACCTCACCAAGCATGCCTGGGCTTACCGTCAGATCTCCCTGGTCCTGAGGAGACCGCCGGGCCGCGAGGCTTACCCCGGCGATATCTTCTACCTCCACTCCCGCCTTCTGGAGAGGGCAGCTCGCCTCGCCCCCGAATACGGAGGAGGCTCTCTCACCGCCCTCCCTATCATTGAAACCCAGCTTGGCGACATAACCACCTACATCCCCACCAACGTCATCTCCATTACCGACGGCCAGATTTACCTGGAGCCCGAACTCTTCAACGCCGGGATCCGCCCGGCCATAAACGTGGGCCTTTCGGTCTCCAGGGTTGGAGGGAACGCTCAGATAAAGGCCATGCGGAAGGTGGCGGGTAAGCTCCGCCTCGAGCTTGCCCAGTTCAGGGAGCTGGCGGCTTTCGTCCAGTTCGCCTCGGAGCTTGACCCCGCTACCCGCAAGGTCATTGAGAGGGGGCAGAGGCTCCAGGAGATCCTCAAGCAGCCTCAGTATGAGCCCATGCCTGTGGAGCATCAGGTGATGATCATCTTCGCCGGAACCCAGGGCTACCTGGATGATGTCCCGGTCCACAAGATCCAGAAGTGGGAGAGGGAATTCCACCGCTGGATGGATCTCTACCACCCTGAAATAGGCAACCGCATTGCCGAAACCAAGGATCTGGATGAGGAGACCGAAAGAGCCCTCAGGGCCGCCATAGAGGAATTCAAGAGGACCGTGGTGATTTAAATGGAGACCCTCAGGGAAATACGCCGGCACATAAGAAGCGTCCGCAACATATCCCAGATCACCAGGGCCATGGAGATGGTTGCTGCTTCCAAGATGCTGAGGGCGCAGCAGCAGGCCATGGCTTCCAGAGCTTACGCCCAGAAAGCCTGGGAAGTCCTGACCTACCTGGCCGGGCAGCCCGAAAGGATTGACCACCCCCTCTACGAAGTCCGGCCTGTGAAGGCCATCGGCATAATCCTGATTACGAGCGACAGGGGCCTCTGCGGCCCCTACAACCACAACATCCTCCGCACCACGACCCAGTTCATGTTGGAGTGCATGGATAAGGGGATTGAGCTGCGGCTCATAACGGTGGGGAGGAAGGGTCGCGATTTCATGCTCCGTTACGGCCACAACATCGTGGCCGAGTTCACCAAAGTGCGGGATCGCCCAACACTCATGGAGATAGCGCCCATAGCCAGGATAGCCATGGATGAATTCATCGCGGGGCATGTGGATGAAGTTTACATAGCTTACACCCGCTTCGTCTCCACCATAACTCAGACCCCCACCATAAAGAAGCTTCTGCCAATAGAGAGGCCTGCTCCCGAGGAGAGGCTCGCCGCCCTCTACATCTTCGAGCCCGACCCCCAGACGGTCTTGGGAGAAGTTCTCCCCCGCTTCACCGAACTCCAGGTCTACCAGGCTATCCTGGAGGCCCAGGCGAGCGAGCATTCCGCGAGGATGGTGGCAATGCGCAACGCCACCGAGAACGCCCAGGAACTCATAAATGAGCTTACCATCCGGTTCAACAAGGTGAGGCAGTGGAACATAACCCGTGAGATGATGGACATCGCCGGGGGTGCGGAGGCCCTCCGCAAGGCCAGAATGATGAAGGCCGGGGTCGTGTGGTAACCCCTTTTCGCCATTCCGAAGGAGGTGGAAGGCATGGGCAGGATGACCAAGGGTAAAGTGGTTCAGGTGATGGGGCCGGTGGTGGATGTGGAGTTCCCGGAAGGGGTTGAACTTCCCGAAATTTACAACGCCATTGAAATCCCCCTGGGGGATGGGAGGCGTCTTGTCCTTGAAGTTGAGCAGCACCTGGGCAACAACTGGGTCCGCTGCATAGCCATGGACACTACCGACGGCCTGCGCCGGGGCATGGATGCCTATGACACCGGTGCCCCCATAATGGTGCCGGTTGGCAGGGGAACCCTGGGCCGGATCTTCAACGTCCTCGGGGAGCCGATAGATGGCCTCGGCCCGGTCCAGGCCGACGAATACCGCCCGATCCATCAGCCCCCTCCGCCCTTTGAGGAACAGGTCACCGAGGTGGAAGTCTTTGAGACCGGCCTCAAAGTCATAGACCTGGTCGCTCCCTTCACCAAAGGGGGTAAGACGGGTGTATTCGGAGGAGCTGGGGTTGGCAAGACCTTCATCATAATGGAGCTCATCCGCAACATCGCCATTGAGCACGGAGGCGTATCGGTCTTCGCTGGGGTTGGGGAGCGGAGCCGCGAGGGGAACGAGCTCTGGCTGGAAATGAAGAGGGCGGGTGTCCTGGATAAGACGGTGATGGTCTTCGGCCAGATGAACGAACCGCCGGGGGTTAGGCTCAGGGTTGGCCTCACGGCCCTCACCATGGCCGAGTGGTTCAGGGATCAGGGGATGGACGTCCTTCTCTTCATTGACAACATTTTCCGGTTCGTGATGTCGGGTTCGGAGGTTTCTGCTCTGCTGGGCAGGATGCCAAGCGCCGTTGGTTACCAGCCCACCCTCGCCACCGAGATGGGCGAGCTTCAGGAGCGCATAACATCCACCCGCAAGGGTTCCATCACCAGCTTCCAGGCTGTCTACGTCCCCGCCGACGACTATTCCGACCCGGCACCGGTTTCGGTTTTCGCCCATCTTGATGCCACCATCGCCCTGGAGCGTTCCCTGGCCGAGCAGGGGCTGTATCCTGCCGTTGACCCCCTGGCTTCTACCTCCAGGATCCTGGACCCCAGGATTGTGGGGGAGGAGCACTATTACGTGGCCAGGGAGGTGCAGCGAGTCCTCCAGCGCTACAAGGATCTCCAGGACATAATCGCCATCCTGGGGATAGAAGAGCTTTCGGAAGAGGACAAGCTAATCGTGGCCAGGGCCAGGAAACTCCAGCGCTTCCTGACCCAGCCGATGTTCGTGGCCGAGGCTTTCACCGGAAGGCCGGGAGTTTACGTCCCGATAAAGGAAACGGTCAGGGGGTGCAAGGAAATTCTGGAAGGGAAATACGACGACCTTCCGGAACAGGCCTTCTACATGATCGGCACGATTGACGAGGCTGTGGAGAAGGCCAAGACCTTGAGGTGAGGAGAGCGGGATGCCCCTCCGTCTGGAGATAGTTACCGGTGAGAGGATGGTTTTTTCGGATGAGGTGGACATCGTGATAGCCCCGGGGATTGATGGGGAGCTCGGGATATTGCCGAAGCATGCCCCTCTCCTCACTGCCCTGGGCATCGGCGAACTGAGGGCTCGCAAGGGAGATGAAGAGTTCTCTTTCGCCATAGGTGGTGGGTTCATGCAGGTATACAAAGACAGGGTCATTGTTCTCGCTGATACCGCTGAGAGGGCTGAGGAAATAGACATAGCCAGGGCTGAGGAGGCCCGTCGTCGGGCGATGGAACTGCTGAAGGAGAGGGGCAGGCTCAGCCGCGAGGAGTTCGCCCAGGCCGAGGCGAGGCTCCGCAAGGCCATAACCAGGATCAAGATCGCACAGCGCTACCGGCACCTCCAGATACCCAGGCTTGGAGAGGAAGAGGAAAATGTTTGAGAAACTGATAGGCATAGACCTGGGCACCTACAACGTCATAATCTACGTGAAGGGGAAAGGGATTGTGATCCAGGAGCCCTCCATCGTGGCCATATCCAGGAAGGACAAGAAGATCGTGGCCATAGGCAAAGAGGCCATGACCATGCAGGGGAGGACTCCGGAGAGCATTGAGGTGGTGCGGCCCCTTAAAGATGGGGTCATAGCCGATTACCTGGTGACGGAGGCCATGCTCCGTTACTTCCTGGAGAAAGTTTGTGGCCGTTTCAATCTGTTCAAGCCCAGGGTGATGATAAGCGCGCCGGTGGGGATAACCAGCGTGGAGACAAGAGCCGTCCACGATGCGGGCATCCAGGCCGGAGGCAAAGAGGTCTACCTCATCCCTGAACCCCTTGCCGCCGCGCTGGGAGCGGGGATGCCCATCCATACCCCCACCGGAAACATGGTCGTGGACATCGGCGGTGGGATAAGCGAGGCTGCCATCATATCCATGAACGAAATCGTCGTCGCCGATGCCGTCAGGATCGGCGGGATAAAGATTGACGAGGCTATTGCCTCTTACATCCGGAAGAAATACAATCTCCAGATCGGGGAGGCGACCGCCGAGGCTGTGAAGATAGAAATAGGCAGTGCGCTTCCCCTTAAGGAGAAACTTCAGACCGAAGTCAAAGGCCGGGACCAGGTTACAGGTCTGCCCAGGACGGTCGTGGTCAATTCCGACGAGATAACCGAGGCCATATCCGAGCCCCTGAAAGCCATCGTCGGGATGGTGAAGAGGGTTCTGGAGAAGGCCCCGCCTGAGCTGGCATCGGACATAATTGATAGGGGAATGCTCCTCACCGGGGGAGGAGCTCTCCTGAGGAATATGGACCGCCTCCTCACCAAGGAGACGGGTGTTCCCTGTTACGTGGCCGATAATCCCCTGGCCTGCGTAGCTCTGGGGGCGGGAAAGGCCCTGGAGGATTTTGACCGGCTGAGGAGGAGCTTGATCACGTTTTAGGCATGGAGGTATGAGCGTGGGGTATCAGCCTGAGATCACCCTTTTCACCTGCATATACTGCGGATACACGGCTGCCGATACGGCGGGGGCTTTGCGCATCCCGTATCCCCCCAATACCAAGCTTATACGTTTCCCGTGCACCGGAAAAGTGGATGTGCGCTACATCCTTGAGGCCTTTGAGAAAGGGGCCGATGGGGTTATTGTGGTGGCCTGCCCCATCGGTAATTGTCACCACGTTCACGGCAACATCCAGGCTACAAGGCGAGTCCTATACGCAAAGAAGATCCTGGATGAAATCGGCCTTGGCGGTGAAAGGCTGGAGATTTTCTACATGTCCGGCGGGCAGGGCGGCACTTTCGCCAGCGCCGTCAGGACAATGGTGGAAAGGCTCCAGAAGCTGGGGCCCAATCCCCTCAGAAATGGCTCCAAACCCGGTTAAAGGAAGCAAGCTGAGAAGATCTTGAGCGGGGGGAAAGGCCGAACCTTAAAGCGGTCTGTCATCGTTGCCGTGCTCGCGGAGTGGAGCGATTTCCGGAAGTCCCGGTGAGGCCTTCCCCTTGCTCGCCGGACCGTGGAACAAACAGGAGGGGGCAACGGTGCCTGAGGCCAAAGGATCGGTCCTTGTGGTGGGAGGCGGCGTGGCCGGAATCCGGGCAGCTTCGGACCTGGCAGCCGCCGGGTTCAAGGTTTACCTGTTAGACAAAGAGAGCGCCATCGGGGGGAGGATGTCCCAGCTGGATAAGACCTTCCCCACCAACGATTGCGCCATGTGCATACTCTCCCCCTGGTTGGTGGAAGTGGAGCGCAACCTCAACATAGAGATAATCACCGGAGCTGAGCTTTTGAGCCTGGAAGGGGAACCGGGCGATTTCGTGGCCAGAATCCGCCGCAAGCCCCGCTATGTGGATGAAAGCAAGTGCACTTCGTGCGGCGACTGCGCCAAAGTTTGCCCCATTTCCCTTCCCAACGAATACGAAGGAGGCTTAGCGGAACGAAAAGCCATCTACAAGCGCTATCCTCAGGCCGTCCCCAACGCTTATGCGGTGGAGAAAGAGGGCGTAGCCCCTTGTCGGGATGCCTGTCCGGCGGGGCAGAGGGCCCAGGGTTACATAGCCCTGATCCGGGAGGGCCGTTACCACGATGCCCTGCGCGTAATCAAAGAGGACAACCCCTTCCCGAGCGTTTGTGGTCGCACCTGCCACCACCCCTGCGAAGGGCACTGCAATCGCCGCTACATAGATGAGCCTGTAGCCATAATGGCCCTCAAGAGGTTCGTGGTGGACTACGTCTACACCCATGGGCCTTACGAGCCGCCTAAGCCTGCTCCCCGCACCAAACCTCAAAGGGTGGCTATAGTTGGGGCGGGGCCGGCTGGCCTCACTGCGGCCAGGGATCTGGTCCTCATGGGTTACGGTGTGACCGTCTTTGAAGCACTCCCCGTGGCCGGAGGGATGATGAGGGTGGCCATCCCCGAACACCGCCTCCCCAAAGCGATCCTCCAGCGTGATATTGATGATATCCTGGCCCTCGGCGTTGAGCTCCGCCTCAACACCCCCATCCGCAATCCCGAGAAGCTCCTGCAGGAAGGATACGACGCCGTATTCCTGGCCGTAGGAGTGGCCGGGGACAGGCGCCTGAATGTGGAAGGGGAAGACCTGGAAGGGGTGATCCCAGCCCTGAAGTTCCTGAGGGAAGTGAACCTGGGGTGGAGGCACAGGGTTGGCCAGAGGGTAGCGGTCATCGGCGGAGGGATAACAGCCATTGACGCCGCCGCAGTTTCGGTCAGGCTGGGGAGCGAGAAGGTTTACCTCATCTACCGCCGCACCAGGGATGAGCTCCCGGCCTACCGGTGGGAGCTGGAGGAGGTGGCAAAGGAAGGGGTTGAGCTTCTGGAAGGGGTGGCAGTAACCAGAATCCTGGGCAGGAATGGCAGGGTTGTGGGAGTGGAGTGCGCCAGAGTCAAAACGGTAACCGAAGGCGGACAGGAGCGCCGGATCCCCATTCCCGGCACTGAGTTCACCCTGGAGGTGGATGCAGTTATAAGGGCCATAGGGCAACTTTCGGACCTTTCCTTCCTTGAGCCCCCATACGATAAGCTCTACGGCGACCTTGAGACGCTTCAGACCCAGATTCCCGGCATCTTCGCCGGAAGCGGCATCGTGCCTGGCACTAACTTCATAATCCACGCCGTGGCCCTGGGCCACAAGGCAGCCCGAATGATAGACCGCTACCTTCAGGGTCTTCCCCTCAAGGAGGAGGAGAAATCCTGGAAAGTTGCGAGCTGGACCAGGGAAAAGGCCCTGAAACTGGTGGAGGAAGGCAAAGTGAAGCCTGCTCCCCGGGCCGAACCTGCCCTCATCCCCCTGGATGAGCGCAAGACCACTTTCCGGGAGATGGTCCTGCCTCTGAGCGAGGAACAGGCGCGAGCCGAGGCCGAGCGTTGCCTTCAGTGCGGGATCTGCTCTGAGTGTCTGGAGTGCGTTTACGCCTGTCAGGCTCAGGCTGTCACCAGGGAAACCCACGAGGAGAAGGAGCAAACCCTGGAGCTGAAAGTGGGAGCCGTGGTCCTGGCACCGGGCTACAAGCCCTTTGACCCCTCCGCCCTGGAGGAATACGGCTTCGGCCGTTTCCCGAACGTTGTGACCTCAATCCAGTTTGAGAGGCTCCTTTCCGCCTCCGGCCCCACCGAAGGCCACGTTGTCCGCCCATCCGATGGCAGGAAGGCGAAGCGCATTGCCTGGCTCCAGTGCATAGGCTCCAGGGATAAGGATCGCGATTACTGCTCCTCGGCCTGCTGCATGTATGCCACCAAGCAGGCAATAATGGCTAAGGAGCACGAGCCCGATACTTACTGCCAGATTTTCCTCATGGACATGCGGGCCTTCGGGAAAGGCTACATGGCTTATTTCAACCGGGCCAGGGATGAATATGGCATCGTCTACACCCGCAGCCGCATCTCGGCCCTGTTTGAAGACCATCAGACGAAGGATATACTCGTCCGCTACGAAGAGGGGGGAGAAATCAAAGAGGAGCGCTTTGACCTCGTGGTGCTTTCGGTTGGAATGGAGATTCCGGAGGATGTGAGGGAGCTGGCTCGCAGGCTTGGCGTCAGGGTGAACGAGTTCGGTTTCGTGGAAAACTCCCTCTTTGACCCCTTAGGGACCGGAAGGGATGGGGTATTCGCCGCAGGGGTTTTCTCAGGCCCCAAGGATATCCCCTCCTCAGTTGTAGAAGGGAGCGCCGCTGCGGGAGCGGTGGGCGAAATGCTGGCTCCGGCCAGGGGTAAGGAAGTGGTGGCTCCCGTTTACCCACCTGAAATTGACGTGAGCGGCCAGGAGCCCCGCATCGGCGTGTTCGTGTGCCACTGCGGCTCCAACATCGCCGGCTTCCTGGATGTGGAAGCCGTGACCGAATACGCCCGCACCCTGCCGGGAGTGGTCTACGCCACCCATAACCTCTACACCTGCTCCCAGGATACCCAGGAACTCATCAAGCAGGCCATAAAGGAGCACAACCTGAACCGGGTGGTCGTGGCTTCCTGCACCCCTCGCACCCACGAGCCCCTGTTCCAGGACACCATCCGCCAGGCTGGTCTGAATCCATTCCTGTTTGAGATGGCCAACATCCGGGATCAGTGTTCCTGGGTCCACTCCCACAACCGGAAAGAAGCCACCGAGAAGGCCAAGGACCTGGTGAGGATGTCGGTGGCCAGGGCTGCCAGGCTCGAGCCCCTCCACACCATAGACGTTCCGGTCCGCAAGTCGGCCCTGGTCATAGGTGGAGGGGTTGCCGGGATGGTGGCAGCGCTTTCCCTTGCCCGGCAGGGATTCCCAGTGCACCTGGTGGAGAGGGAAGGGGTGCTGGGCGGCAACCTCCGGCGCATCTACTACACCCTTGAGGGTGATGACCCGCAGGCTTTCCTTGAGAAGCTCGTCAGTGAGGTGACCTCCAACCCCCTCATAACCGTCCATCTCAACACCAGGGTCGTGGAGCATTCGGGGTTCGTCGGGAGCTTCTTCGCTCTGCTGGAAGGCCCCGACGGACGCCGCTTCTCCATTGAGCATGGGGTCACCATCGTAGCCACGGGCGGGAAGGAGAACAGGCCGGCTTCTTACCTCTACGGGCAGCATCCCATGGTCTTCACCCAGCAGGAGCTGGAAGAGAAAATTGCCAGGGGAGAGACCTTCTCCGGGCCTGTGGTCATGATCCAGTGCGCCGATGACCTGGCCGAGAAATATTGCTCCGGGATATGCTGCACTCAGGCCCTGAAGAACGCCCTCAAGCTGAAGGACCTCCGGCCCGACCTTCCCATCTACATCCTCCACAGGGACATAAGGGTATACGGCCTCCGGGAGCGCTATTACACCCTGGCTCGCGAGAAGGGGGTGCTCTTCATCCGCTACGATGGAGCTTCCAGGCCCCAGGTGGAGCCGGACGGCGATGGGGTCATCAGGGTTCGCGTGAGGGATGTGGAAATCGGGGAGGACCTGGAGCTGAGGGCGAACCCACTGGTCCTGAGCGCAGGGGTTGTGCCTTCGGAAGGGGCCGAAGAACTGGGCAAGATCCTGAAGGTCCCGCTCATGCCCGAGGGCTTCTTCTGGGAGGCCCACATAAAACTCCGCCCGGTGGATTTCGCCTCGGACGGGATCTTCATGGCCGGGGTGGCTCACTGGCCCAAACATCTGGATGAAACCATAGCTCAGGCCAGGGCTGCCGCCGCCCGAGCTGCCACGGTTCTCTCCCAGGAGACCCTGAAAGTTGGCGGAGTTGTGGCGGTGGTCACCCCTGAGAAGTGCACAGCCTGCCTCACCTGCGTGCGGGTCTGCCCTTACAATGTCCCCCGGATTGAGCCGACCCTCACGGGAGTCGGGGGAATAAAGGGTGCGGCCTACATTGAACCGGCCCAGTGCCACGGCTGCGGCATCTGCGTTGCTGAATGCCCGGCCAAGGCGATCCAGCTGATGCATTACCGGGATGACCAGATTGAAGCGAAAGTAGAAGCCCTGTTTGCAGCGTGGGCATAACTGTGAGGTGATGACCATGCAGGAATTTGAACCTGTAATCGTGACTTTTGCCTGCCATTACTGCGCCTACGGAGCTGCTGACCTGGCAGGGGTCATGCGCCTGCAGTATCCTGCCTCAATCCGGATCGTGAAGATCCCCTGCACCGGCAGAATTGACGTCCACCACATCCTCACTGCCTTTGAAAAGGGAGCCGATGGGGTAATAGTAGCCGGGTGCAGGATAGGGGACTGCCACTTTAAAGACGGCAACATCAAGGCCACCAGGAGAGTCCAGTTCGCCAAGAAGCTCCTTGAAGAAATTGGTCTTGACGGAGAGCGCCTTGAGATGTATTATATGTCTTCGGCCGAGGGGGGTCGGTTTGCCGAAGTGGCAGCCGAAATGACGGAGAAGATAAAGCGCCTTGGTCCTAATCCGTTGCGAAAGGAGGCCGTGAAATGATAATCGCCAACCGCAAGCCTTTTGAAGAGATCAAAGCGATGGTAGCCCCTTTCAGCCGCATCCTGATCCTCGGTTGCGGGACCTGCGTTACGGTGGATTTTTCCGGAGGAGAGAAGCAGGTGGGCATCCTGGCCGCTGAGTTGAGGATGGCCCGCCAGCTTGAGGGAAAGCCCCTGGAAACAGTGGAGCATACCGTCCAGCGCCAGTGCGAGTGGGAGTTCATTGACCCCATTGCCGAAATGGTCCGGGGGGTGGATGCCGTCCTTTCCATGGCCTGCGGGGTCGGGGTTCAGGCCATGGCCGAGCGCTACCCCGATAAGATCATCCTGCCTGCTCTCAACACAGTGATGATGGGAATGCCCATAGAGGCCGGGGTCTTCGTGGAGCGGTGCGCCGGTTGTGGGGATTGCGTCCTGGCCTTCACCGGAGGAATATGCCCCATCGCCCGCTGCTCCAAGAACCTGCTCAACGGCCCCTGCGGCGGTTCTCAGAACGGCAAATGCGAAGTCAACCCCGAAATTGATTGCGCCTGGCATCTGATCTACGAGAAGCTCAAGGCTATGGGCAGGCTGGATGCTCTGATGGAAATCAGGGGACCAAAGGACTGGCGTCCGGCCGGCGGTGGCGGACCAAGGAAGATCATCAGGGAAGAAGAGAGGCTGGAAACTCTGGAGGCATAACTTTAAGGAGGAGCTGTTGAGATGAGCGAGCGAGCCCCTGTCAGCCGACTTGAGAAGATTTTGACCAAGGGTTACTTTGCGGTCACAGGTGAACTGGGGCCACCCAAGGGGGCCGACCGTTCTGTGATTGAGCGCAAGGCTCAGCACCTCAAGGGTGTGGTGGATGCTGTCAACATCACCGATAACCAGACGGCCGTGGTGCGGATGTGTTCCATGGCCGTCGCCAAGATCCTCCTGGAACTCGGGATAGAACCCACCATGCAGATGACCTGTCGCGACCGCAACCGCATTGCCATTCAGAGCGACCTCCTGGGGGCTTACGCTCTGGGGATCCGGAACCTCCTGGCCCTCACAGGGGACCACCAGAGCTTCGGAAACCATCCGGAGGCTAAAGGTGTCTTTGACCTGGACTCCATTCAGCTCCTGCAGATCGTCCACAGGATGGGGGAAGAGGGGGTTTTCGCCAACGGCGAGGAAATTGAAGGCGGGCCAGTCCGCTTCTTCCTCGGAGCGGCTGAGAACCCCTTTGCCGACCCCTTTGATTTCCGCCCTTACCGGCTGGCCAAGAAAGTCAAAGCCGGAGCCCGGTTCATCCAGACCCAGCTCATCTACAATGTCCCCAAATTCGCTCAATTCATGAGCAGGGTGAGGGACCTTGGCCTTGACGAGCAGGTCTACATCCTGGCGGGCGTCGGGCCTATAAAGAGCTATGGCGCGGCCAAATACATGGCAACAAAGGTGCCAGGGATGGACGTCCCGGAAGAGATCGTGGAGAGGATGCGCAAGACGCCCAAGGAGCAGCAGAAAGAGGAAGGGATAAAAATCTGCGTGGAAATAATCCAGCAGGTGAAGGAAATTCCGGGCGTGGCCGGAGTTCACATAATGGCCATAGAATGGGAAGAAGCAGTGCCTCAGATCGTTGAAATGGCCGGACTCCTTCCCAGGCCGGAGGTTTGAGGAATGGCCGTGGGACCTTTTGCCGGTGTTAGCCCTCAACTATCGGGGGTGTGACCAACATTCCGAAGGAGGCTCGCAATGGGAGAACTCGCACGGTTGATCAACAAGGAGCTTGGCACCAACGTTTACCTCTGCTACCAGTGCAAGAAATGCACTAATGGCTGTCCCTTAGCCGATAAATTTGACCTCACACCCCATCAGCTCATGCGCTACCTCCAGCTCGGGCGAGATGATGTGGTCCTGCGTTCGCGGACTGCCTGGCTCTGCGCAACCTGTTACACCTGCAGCACCCGCTGTCCTCAGGACCTGGACATCGCCCGCATAATGGATGTGGTCAAAGTTGAGGCTCAGAAGCGGGGCATTCCTTCGCCTCTTCCGCAGGTTTATGCCTTCACCAGGGCCGGTGTCAACAACATCCGCCTCTTCGGTCGGATGTATGAACTCGGGATGATGGCGGAGATGTATCTCCGCATGCTCCTCAGCAGGAGCCTGGATTTCAAAGGCGTCCTCCAGAGGGATGTTCCGATGGGCATAAAGATGTTGCTGAAGGGCAAGCTCAGGCTCCTGCCTGCCCGCCCGGGCAAGCCCGAGGGCAAGGCCCCCGAAGGAGCCCTCGGCTATTACCCCGGCTGCTCCCTCCACTCCACCTCAGCCGAATACGATCTCTCCGTCAGGGCCGTGTTCCGGCACCTTGACGTTCCCCTTTACGAGCCCGAGGGCTGGGTGTGCTGCGGCACTTCCCCCGCCCACTCCACCGACCACGTCCTCGCTGCTGCTCTGCCCATGCAGAACATGGCCCTGTTTGAAAAGGCTGGCCTCAGCAAGGTAATGATGCCCTGCTCTGCCTGCTACTCCCGCTTCAAGGCGGCCGCTTATGACGTCCAGCGCAATGAGGAGCTGGCCAGAGCCGTTAAAGAGCAGACGGGCTACGAATACAGGGGAAATATTCAGGTCCTGCACCTGCTTGAAGCCCTTGAGGATGTCGGTCTGAATAAAATCGCCCAGAAGGTAACCAGGCCTCTGGAAGGCCTCAAAGTCGTCAGCTACTACGGATGCCTGATCACGCGGCCTCCCAAGATCGTGCGAGCTCCTCACTACGAATATCCTCTGATAATGGACAGGCTGGTAGAGGTCACCGGAGCCAGGAGCCTGGATTGGTCCTACAAGACCTACTGCTGCGGCGGTTCCGTAACCCTGAGCAAAACCGATGCCGTTCTGGATATGATCCGCCGCATCATTGAGGATGCCCACAACGTTGGGGCCGATGCCATCGTGGTGGCGTGCCCCCTCTGCCAGATAAACCTGGATACCCGCCAGGACCTGCTCGGCCTGGATTACCGGATGCCTGTAATTTACATAACCCAGCTTCTGGGCCTGGCCTTCGGCCTGAAACCTGCTGAGCTCGGCTTCCAGAAGCACTTCATTGACGTGAGCCCTGTCCTCAAGATGGTGGCGGTCTGATGGAGCGCAGCAAGGACTGGATTGAGCAGGCGGAGTGGGACCTGGAGCACGCCAGGCTCGCCTTGGAGCATGCCTTTTACGATTGGGCCTGTTTCTCCGCCCAGCAGGCAGCCGAAAAGGCTGTGAAGGCCCTCTTCCAGAAACAGGGGGCCATCGCGTGGGGCCATTCCGTGGCGGAATTCCTGCGCGAGCTGAGCAAGCACTTTGATGTGCCCCGGAACTTGATGGAATGGGCAATGGAACTGGACCAGGTCTACATACCGAGCCGTTATCCCAATGCCCTGCCCGCCGGAGCCCCGAAGGAAGCCTTTACGGAAGGGCAGGCCAGGCGGCTGGTGGAATATGCCGATCGGATCGTCAGCTTCTGTAAGGATATTCTATCCCGAATGGAGCAGGGAGGAGCTGGTGGAGAAATTGAGGGAAGGCGTGGCGAAACTTAGCCTGCTCCTCCCTCTCAAAAAGGTCGTTCTCTTCGGCTCATGGGCGCGCGGAAATTACACCGCCGCCAGCGATGTGGACCTCCTCGTCGTATACGAGGGGCCGAAGCGGGAAGATGCCTTTTCCCTGGTGGTGAAGACCCTGAATATCCCCCGCCTGGAGCCCCACGTTTACACCGAGGAGGAATTCAGCAGGGTGGGGCCTGGCTTCAGAGCGGCGGCTCTGCAGGGCGTGCTCATTTATTCCAGCGAAACCGGAGGTAGCCATGCTGGCTGAAAAGACCATAACTCAGTTCATGGACGAACTTGCGAGCTCGGCTCCTGCTCCCGGCGGCGGGAGCGTGGCCGCTCTGGCCGGAGCGATGGGGGCAGCTCTTGTGAGCATGGTCTGCAACCTGACCGTCGGCAAGAAGAAATACGCCGATGTGGAGGAGGAAATAAAGGCCATCCTCGAGCAATCGGAGGCGCTGCGCCGGGAACTCCTGAGCCTGCTGGAAGAGGACGTGGCTGCTTACACCAGAGTATCAGAAGCCATGAAAATGCCCCGGGAAACCGAAGAGCAGAAAGCCATCCGTGAAGAGGCCCTGGAGAAAGCCTTGAAGGAAGCCACCGAGGTCCCCCTGCGGGTGGCAGAAGCCTGCGTCAGGGTCATGGACCTCTGCCGCCCTGTGGCTGAGAAGGGCAATGTCAACGCCGTGAGTGATGCAGGGGTGGCAGTGGTGATGGCAGAGGCAGGGTTGCGCAGTGCCGCCCTCAACGTGTTCATCAACCTGAGCTGGATCAAAGATGAGGCTTTCAAGGAGGAAACGCAGGCTCGCCTGGATAAGCTGCTTGAAGGCAAATCCCAATTGAAGGAAGAAGTCTACGAACTCGTCAAAAGCAAACTTTAGGAGGTGCCAGATGTCGGCTCAGATCCTTGATGGCCGCACAATAGCCAGGGAGATTCAGGCGGAGCTGGCGGCAGAAGCGGCCGCCTTCAGGGAAAAATACGGCATAACCCCAACCATAGCCGTCGTGAGGGCTGGTGAGGATCCCGCTTCTGTGAGCTATGCCAGTGCCATAAAGAAAACCTTTGAGAGCAACGGCTTCGGTTTCAGGCTCCACGTCCTGCCGGAAACGGCCTCCCAGGAGGAGATGATAAAGCTGGTGAAGGAGCTGAGCGCCGATCCCGGCGTGCACGGCATAATCCTTCAGGAGCCTTTCCCCAAAGGGTGGGACGAAGCCCTGATCAAAGAAAGCCTTGACCCTGCCAAAGATGTGGATGGCGTTCACCCTGTGAA
>DAOUCW010000025.1:0-8266 GCA_034431695.1 Anaerolineae bacterium
GGATCAGACTTTTATCTTCGGCCCACGAGAATCCGCCGTAGCCGACGGTCCGCTCCCCGCCCAGGCCATCGTCGGCCAGAACCGCCAGCGCCCGGAGGAAAATGTCCCGCAAGGCAGTGTCATCCTTCCTCCACCAAACGCCGAACCAGAGGCCGCAGCCGGGAGAGAAAGAGACCCGCCCGGAGTGGAAGATGTTGGAGGCGGAATTTATCCGGTCCAGGGTAACACGCGGGACCTGATGGCTCCGGAAGACGGCATGATGGCGCAGAGCCCGCAGGCGGCCCGGCCAGACCCGCATCTCTCCAGGGAGGTTCCCCGCCTCCTCCACTGCGAGCCAGAATGTCTTTCCCTGCAGAGCCATGCCTGTTCTGGGCTCTTCCCCCTCGTCTTCCGGAAAGAACCAGTCGTCCATCGGCTCACCCGCCAGCATCCGCCGGAAGAGGGCCTCGGAAACGAACTTTACTTTCTTAAGGTCTTTGGAGCGTTTTCGGAGGGTTTCCTGACTGAACCAGAGATCCAGCGGGACGGGCATCGGGAAAAAGCGGACGTTCCCGGCGAAGGGGAAAGCAGAGGTGAGGAGGAAAGGCGGGTCGCCGCGCAGGAAGGGGGCAAAGTCCTCAGCCCTGGCCCCGATGCGCAGCGCGACATCCACAATAGCGGCGAAGAGAGTATCGGAGGGGATGTGCCAGGCACTCTCCTCCAGGTTCACGCCGCGCACACCCAGATGAAAGCCACTGTAAAAAGAGAGGCGGTAGACGGTCAGTTCGGCCATCGCCCGCCTCCCTTCATGCCAGACCCAGGGCTTTTGCCACTTTCTGGAGCAGGTTGTCCAGGTCGCTGACGAGCTCGGAGAGGTCGCTGTATTTCCCGAGCGATGTCGGGGTTTCCAGATAATTTTCGCCGGGGCGGACGGAGACCTCAATGTCCTGCAGTTTAATCTTTCCATAGCCCCGGGAGCCGAGGCCGCCCAGGTAATCGTCCTCCAGGAGTTGAAGGCCCTCCACCAGGGTGCGGAACCGCTTCACGTCCTTCCTTGGGTCGGCAATGGAGGCGTTGCCGTCGGTGCCCTCGTAGACGGAGTAGACCAGTTCGGCGGGGCCGAAGACGGCGCCGGCAGGAACCCGCTCCATCCTTCGGGGGTTGGCGGCGGAGGTGACCCGGTCAATGGAGACCTCCGTCTTGACCTCGGTGTAGGGGAGGTCAGTGCGGGCCTGCTCCGTCAGGATCCTGGCGCTCTTTTCAGTGAGGGGGACATCCCGCACCACGAGCCGGGTGGGGGTGGCGAAGTCCATCTCGCCAGGGACGCCGAAGACCTGGCATACGTCGCAACCGGCGTAGCGTTCTGCTTTCTCGCAGGTGTGGATAAAAGTGCCGCCGATGTTGCGGTTCAGGGGCAAGCCGCGGTATTTTTCCAGCAGGGAGCGGACCTTGCCCTTGAGGGAGGAGCCGGGGATATATGGGCGGTTGGTGATGGGGTCCCGGATGACGACTTTGTCCACGCCACCGATTTCAATCCCGGTTTCCGAACCGCCAACGTGCAGGCCGGTGACGGCTTCAATGTTGAATCTAACGAAAATGCGCCCTTTGAGCTGGATCTTCTTTTCGGGCATGGAACACCTCCTGTTACAACAGCATTATTGCCCACCGTAGGCTTTGTGGTAGGCCAGGATGGCCTCGAAGAACTCAACGAAACGCTGGAAGTTATCGTCCTGGTTGTTCCCCGTTCCGGGTGGCTGGTCTTTAGGGCGAGGCGGGGCTTTGATGACATAGTCCAGAGCCGGGTCCAGGATAGAGACCAGTTCCTCCACGGCTTTGCCGCGCTCCTTGCGGGCGCGGTAGGCCATCTTGGGCCGAAGCAGGACCAGGCGTCGGAAAGCGCGCTGGCGGTTGATGTTCCACTCGGCCTGAATCTGGCGCACCTCGCCGTAGAGGGCCCTTATCTGGCTTGTGGTGAGGCCTATTTCCTTCAGGGACTTGCCCAACTTACTGGCCCAATTGACCAGTGTCTCTGCGCCGTTGGGGTCGGTGATGATGGTGCGCAGGTCCTGGTCAGTAGGGCGACCGGAGGGAGACCCTTTAACCTGTTGCATCATATGGCACCTCCTGATACTGGATTTGGTTCAGAAAGGTCATCACAGACCGCCAGAAATCTGGCGTGCATTTTTTCTTCCATTTGTTGCGCAGGTTTGCATCGGCTCGCAAATATTCAGCTCCGAAATAATATTGCAGGTATGGGTGCGAGAAACTGACACCTGTGGTCAGAAGGTGAAGGATGCCAAGGTTCAGCACCCACTGAAGCCCGCGACTGGATGAGTAGCAGCGCCTTGCCACTTCAATTTTTCTCTCATCATGGTAGAGGTTCGGGAACTCCCGCTTGCGATCTCTCAGCGGTGTTTCCTCATATTCTCGCGGCTCGGTGAAGAGTTCTGGTCTGAAACTCTCGCAGACCATCTTCTCCCCCGTAAGCCTGCACTTAATTTAATCCCTCCCCAAAAGTTCTGCCCACCGTGCCGCCAGGCCGATCCACTCAATGGCTCCGAAGTTCTCCATATGCAGTAGCTCTGCCAGGTTGTCAACGGCTCTGGCAATTTCGGGCGATTCCTTTTCATACCGCCTGGCCATACGCCTGAGAAAGTAATACCCCCGCCACATCCAGGGGCCATAGTAAGTTTGCTTCTTTCCGGCCCAGTTCCGGTCTTCTCCCAGCCGGGCGCGCGCTTCGGCAACCTCCTGGTATTGCTCGTGGAGCCGGATGAGCATCTGGAGCAGGGCCTTCGGAGCACCGGCGCCACCCTCCTCCTCCGGCCGGGTCAACCGCTCCAGAAGGTGGGCGAGAGCGTGGACTGTCTCCATCCCCTCCCGGCATTCCTCCAGCCCGAAACGGCTCCACGGGACTACCTGCCCCAGGAAGCAGATGGCGTTCTTCCTGAGCGCCCCTCCATTGGCCTCCTGGCGAAAACTTTTGGCCCGCTCCTCAGCCTTCCTGGCATCCTCCGCAGCCTGGTAGAGGGGATATTTGCCCCCCACCAGTGCGATCCCGGTGCTGGCATGAACCCCCGGATGACCGGCAGCAAAGCGGGAGAGGTCCGCCCGGATCGCCCGCGCCAGTTCTACCACCGCATCCCAGGAGCCGACGAAGAACAGATCGTCCCCGCCGGAGTAGATGGAGTAGAGTCGCTCTCGACCGTCGCCCGCCTTTCCGATGCGTTCTGCCAGAATCTCCACCCAGCCTTCAAAGAAGAGGCTTATGGCGAAACTGAGCGCCGCGACGCGGGAGAAGGTTGCTTTCTCCCCCAGCCCATCAGAGAACAATTTCCCCAGGTCGTCCACGTCCATCCGCAAGACTCCCAGCCGCTTGATGCCAGTGGACTGGTATTCCAGCACATCAAACGATTTGATACTTCCCGGTTTGGGTAGTTCTTTCACTTTTCCTTGCAGTTCCCGGTATTCCGCTTCCGTCAGGATTGGTGTCACATTGACCAGAAACCGGCGTCCGATAACGGTGTCAGGACCTGGTTTCAGGCTTTCCATTGCTTCATCTTTCAGGGCCAGAATCCAGCGAGGACCGCTTGAAGCTGGAACGGCTTCCGCTTTTTCCACCAGGCCGGCTTTCATCCCGAAAGCCGCCAGGACTTCATCCCATCCCCCGGGCTGGACTTTCAGCGGTTCTTTCGGCACCGAGGGCTCCACCTCTGCCATCCAGAGGTAGCGGGCACGACGGAGAGCATCCCCCAGCTCTTCGTAGGATCGGCACGGCAGGCATTTGCGGACATCATCATCTTTCTTCGTTGCCGGATGTTCTCGTCCGCAGACCTGGCACTCCAGGTCCTCGCTGCCGCCGTGGCCCTCGGGCGCGAAGAGCGGGGGCAGTTCATCCCCCAGTTCGGCGAAACGACACTGCTTGGCCTTCTGCAGGCATTCACCAAGAGCCCTCCATCTTATGGAAATGCGTCCGTCGTAGAAGTCGGCGGCAAATAAGGGGACTGCTCCCAGCGCCAGGTATAGGTCGCCCCGGTGGTGGGCCAGCAGGATGCGGCTCACATTCCGCCGGACTTCCTCCAGTTTCTCCCGGTCGGAGGGGCGCGCCAGCAGGTAAAAGCCACCCCCACCCTGGTAAAGGAGGTTGGTGATGGGAAGGTCCAGAGAGCGCATGGCGTAGCGGGCGACAGCTTCGGTGAGGAGCTGGAGGTATAGGGAACGACCCCGGAGTGCGCTCGTCGCACCGCGTGCGGTTATGGTGTAGATGAAATCCTGCACCCCGCTGATGTCGCCACCCACAAGCAGGGCCACCTCCACTTTTTCCAGTGCCGTGGGCACCGGTGCCGATCCGTTCTCCTGGCGAGCCTGGTGCCATTCCTCCAGCGCAGCCAGAACTTGATCCAGTGTGGTTTCGTCTTTCTCCAGCAGGCAGACCGCCAGCGCAGCGGCGACCCGGCTGTGGTCATACAAGCTGACGTCTGGAAGGACAGAGGGGACGCACCAGGCATACCGCTGGAACAAGAGGAGAAGACTTTCCAGATAGACCGGGAGGTTTTCAACCCTTTCATGAGCCTCAAGCAGAGCGCCTGCTTCCCGGCTAAATCCTTCTACCAGGGAAAAGTATGCTTCCCTGATTTTCTGGTCTTCCTTTGCATCTGTGGGGAATATAATTTCTTCTTCCATCCGCAGAGGGGCAAGGGGGTAATAAAGTGGTGCTGGGGCCTGTTGACCGCTGACGGTGAGTGAACAGAAAATGGGGCGGAGCTGGCGGAGCTGCTGTTCTACTGCTGGGACATGTTCGCCGGCGGAGAACAGATCGGCCAACTTGATAACCTTTGTTTCCCACCCTTGCAATGGCTTCTCCGGGGGAACTTCCATCTCACGACCGGCAAGCCTGGTGAATTCCCCAATGTAGCGGGACAAAACTGCAAGAGCGATACGATAATGAGCTTTCTCAATTTCCTCCATAGCAGGCCTCCTGCGAAAGGTAATGCTATTTTGCACGCCTTAAAAACCGAAAAATGCGGGGAAGAACTCCGGGCTACCCGAACACAGGTGAAAAAACCTCCCCAGCCTTCAAACCACATTGGTCTGCAACTCCCTTGCGGAGACCTTTTCCTCCCGAACCCTTCCGGCCCGTTATCCTGATGCCTGGTTAACGAGCAAGAAGTCGAAGAACAATGGAGCCAGAGGTAGAGGCAATCCAGGAAACGCCGTATACCCTCAGAATGAACTGTTTGTTTAAATTATATCCCATTTTACCGTAAGCAGCAAGTAATCCCTCACCGAAATTCGGACTTGAGTTGGGATAGGCCGTTTCTGGGCTTTCAAGCATCAGCCTTCGCCGATGCGAAAATCACGGTCGTCGAAGACCAGCCGGAGCCAGGGGCTCAAAGCAGGTGACCTCAGTCGGCACAAAAGCGGGCAATTGTGTTTTACCCCGCAACCTCATCCAGAGTGCCTGAGGCCGGGTATTCACTGTATTTGCCCCCAGGCCGATTGTGCTTATAATACCTCCCCTGAGGAGGGTAGAGATGCTCGGAGAGCCGAAAGTAGCCCTCGTCAGAGGGCAGGATCGCTATCAGAATGTGGCTTCGGCCCTGGCGCTTATAGAGGACCAGGTGAACCTTAAGGACAGGAAGCTCGTCCTGGTGAAAGTCAACTTCGTCTCCACCAGCGACCAGCTCGCCGCCACCCATGTGGATGCCACAAGAGCTGTGCTGGATTTCATCCGGGCCCGCTATTCCGGCCCGCTCGTGATAGCCGAAGGGGCTGCCTCAACCTCAACTTTTGAAGGCTTCAGAAACTACGGCTACCTGCCCCTGGCTCAGGAATACGATGCGATGCTGATGGACCTCAATTCGGACGAATGGGAAGAGGTGGAGGTCCTGGATTACCGGCTGCGGCCGATGAAGGTCCGGGTGGCCAAGACCGTCCTTGAGAGCGATTTCCGCATAAGCGTAACCCCTCCCAAGACCCACGACACCGTCATTGTAACTCTTTCCCTCAAGAACATAATCGTGGGAAGCCTGATAAGGGACCAGGGGGGAACTTCCGCTATCGTGGACTTGGTCAGGCGCTTCACGCCCTCGTGGCTTTCCTCATCACCGCTGGCCCAGAAGCTCAAAGCCCGGGCTTCAGGGCCTTTCTTCCGGAACGACAAGGCTGCCATCCACCAGGGGTATGAAGCCATAAACCTCAACCTCTACCGCCTGGCGAAATTGCTCTGGCCCCACCTCTCGGTCATTGACGGATTTGAGGGGATGGAGGGGGATGGGCCAGTTTCAGGTAGCCCCGTGCCCTGGCGGGTGGCCCTGGCCGGAACTGACCCCTTAGCCGTGGATTCCCTCACCGCTCACCTCATGGGCTTTGACCCTGACGAAATCGGTTATCTCTACTACTGCAAAGTCAGCGGGCTGGGGGTTGGGGACCTCTCAAGGATAAAGGTCGTGGGCAATGCTTCTCCCCAGGAAGTCCGCCGCCGGTTCCGCCCCCACTCCAGTTACAGGGAGCAACTCGCATGGAAGTTCCCGGAAGCGGAGAAATACCTGTGAAGGCGAAGGTCCTCTTCATGGGCTCGCCGGGTTTCGCCATCCCGATACTGGAAGGGCTCCTGGCTCACCATCACGTGGTGGGGGTGGTCACTCAGCCCGATAAGCCCGCAGGCAGAGGGCTTAAGCTCAGGCCCCCTCCCGTCAAGGAACTCGCCCTGGCCCACAACATCCCGGTCCTCCAGCCCGAAAGCCTGAAGCGGGAAGAAGCTGTAGCGTGGATAAAGGAAAAAGAGCCGGACGTGATCGTGGTGGCGGCTTTCGGTCAGATCCTGCCGCCGGCAGTGCTGAGGATTCCGCCGCACGGATGCCTCAACGTCCACCCTTCCCTGCTCCCCCGCTACCGGGGAGCAACGCCGATACCGGCTGCCATCCTGAACGGCGATGGCGAAACCGGCATCACCATCATCCTGATGGACGAGGGCCTCGATTCCGGCCCGGTAGTGGCCCGCAGGGTTGTGCCCGTTTCCCCCGAGGATACCGCAGGCTCCCTGGAGGAAAAGCTCTCCCGCCTCGGGGCCGAGCTCCTGCTGGAAATCCTGCCTCTCTGGCTCGAGGGGAAAATAGTGCCGTTGCCCCAGGAGGGCGAGCCCAGTTACACCAGACCCCTGAGGAAAGAGGACGGCCTTATTGACTGGCAGCTTCCGGCGGAAATACTGGCCAGGAGAGTCAGGGCCTTCAATCCCTGGCCCGGTGCTTTCACCTTCTGGAAGGGCAAGCTCCTCAAAATCTGGAAAGCCATCCCGGCCTCTTCCCCTCCAGGCAGTGCCCCCGGGGCAGTATTCAGGGACGGAGAAGGGATAAAGGTGGCGTGCGGCGAAGGAGCACTCCTCCTCCTGGAGATCCAGCTTGAAAGCAAAAGCAAGATGACCCCCGAGGAATTCGTCAGGGGGCACAGGGATTTCGTGGGCTCCGCTCTCACGCCAGCCCCAGAAGGAAGCTCTCGGTAGGGAAGAGAGAGGCCTCTTCCATGAGATCGCTGTCGGACATTATGAGGTGAGGGTGGCCTTTCCTCAGGATCCGGCCCCCGGCCATCACTGCCCATTCCTGCGCCACCGCCTGGGCAAATTCCAGATCGTGCGTTACCAGAACCACGGTGTGGCCCCTTTCCTTCAGGGACTTCAGGAGTTCGGCGAGGCGCCTGCGGAAGAACTCATCCTGACCGGCAGTGGGCTCGTCCAGAACGATCACTTTGGGTTTTGATGCCAGGATTGAGGCGAAAGCCACTCTCCTCTTTTCGCCTTCGCTCAGAGCCAGAGGCGGCCTGTCCAGGAGCTCCCTCAGGCCGAAAAGCTCCACAAGCTCCCCGATCCAGGCCTCGTCCACCCTGTTCAGGAAGCGCGGACCGACCAGGATTTCCTCCCGGACGGAGCTGGTGAAAAGCTGCTCCTCGGGGTTCTGGAAAGCAACACCAACCCTGGCCGCAAGCTCGGAGACCTTCGCCCTCCGGGTATCAACCCCTGAGACCTCCACAACCCCGGAAGAGGGTTTGAGGAGACCGTTGAAATGCTTTATGAGGGTGGTCTTGCCCGCGCCGTTCGCCCCCACAATGGCCAGGCTCTCCCCCTCGCCAATTTCAAGCTCAATTCCCTCCAGAACCCTGCGGCCGTCCAGAACCTGGCTCACATCCCGGCATTTCACCACTGCGCGGGGAGAGCCACTCCTGGCTAAGGTTATGGACCGGGAACCGCTGCCGGCATAGGGCAGAGCTTCCTCCACCGTGAGCAGGACCTCCG
>DAOUCW010000026.1:0-2193 GCA_034431695.1 Anaerolineae bacterium
GTCTGGAAATAGGAGATGGCCACCAGCACCAGCAGGCCCGTGATGGCGATGCCGATGGGGAAGGCCAGAGAGAGCCCCGCCGCTCCGGCAACGACCAGTCCCAGGTAGATTTCCTGGTTGGCGTAGGCGACAGAGGAGAGGGCGTCGGGGGAAAAAGCTGCCAGGGCCCGGATTTTATTGAGCCGCTTGTGGGAAAGGTGCTGAGTAGGTAAAGGAGGCCCTATCAGGATATCGCGGATTTTGTGGAGCATTCTCTCCCCCCCTTTTAGCCTGTTTCAGTTCAATTGTAGAGAAGGGCGGGCAGGTGGTCAAATTGTAAAGGCCAGCCTTTAGGAGAGAGACGAGCAGGCTCTCCTGTGGCGGGGCCACTTCGTTTTTCACTCCTGGCATCTTTATGCTAAAATTAGGAAGGAGGCTGGGTATGGGTCTTTTCTTCCCTCACCTCATCCCCCAGGTGGAAAAGATGGCCGAGGAAATGGCCGGGGAAGTGGCTCGCCGCCGGAAAGTAGTGGAAAAAGTCCGCGAGCTCCTCAAAAGCTATTCCCTCTCGGTCCTTGAACTCAGAGCTAAGGCCAGGGAAGTCGGAGCGGCGATCCCCTCCAGCGAGCTGATTGACCACCAGGAGCCGCCCGGGCCTGTGCCCCCTTCGTTCTTCGCCATCGCCGCCGATGGCTCCCAGATCCAACCCGATCGCCACGGCGTAGCCCTTTACTACCTCATAAACATCGGCAGCATCATCCTGAGGGAGAACAGCAGGGAGACCCCTGTCCCCAGGAGCATGCCCTTCCTCTACTACAGGGACGAGGACCTCTACGAAGGCAACCGCCTGGTCCAGGGAAACCTCCTTGACGTCAGGAGGGAGCTGGCGGAGCTGAGGGAGCTTGCGGACAGGGTGGAGGAGGTGGCGGAAAGAGCCCGCAAGGATAACATCCCCATCGTGGCCCTGGCCGACGGAACCCTCCTCCTCTGGGTCCTGGAAGAGGAGAAAAACCTTCACCTGGATAAAATCAGGGCCTACGTGGGAGAAATGGAGAGGATCCGCCACGCTGGAGCCATCTTGGCAGGCTTCATAAGCCGCCCCCGCTATACCGAGGTGGTGGACCTTCTGAGGCTCGCACACTTCGGGGAAGAAATCCTCAAAGAGCCCGCCCACCGGCGCCCATGGGGTCGCCTGACCGATGCTGCACTGTTCGCTTCCCTCCCCCCGGGATGGCGTTCCGCTCTCTTTGAAAGCCCATCGCCCCTCAACGATTACTACGGTGAACACCGCATCTTCTTCTTCTACCTAAACCTCGGAGGGGAAATAGCCAGGGTTGAGGTGCCAGGTTGGGTGGCCGAGGAAAAGAACCTCGTAGCCCTGGTGCAGGGAGCGATCCTCAAACAGAGCGAGAACACCGGAGGATACCCATACGTCTTAGAGAGGGCTCACGAACTGGCCGTGGTGAAAGGCAGCGAGAGGAAAGAACTTGAGGATATGATCGAGCGGGCCCTGGCGAGGAAAGGGCTCGTCCCCAGAGTTTCTCCGAAAGAAAGGTGGAAGAGGTTGATATAAGATGGGGCAGGAAATCGGGAGAGTGATCCAGGCCAATACTACCCAGTTCACCGCCGGTTGCCGAACCCTCCTCCACGACATCCCTTCCTTCGGCGATTTCGTGAGGGTCCTGGCGCAGGACGGAAGCATAATTTACGGCTTCATCTACGACGTCTCCATCCAGGGCGACCAGGCTGCACGG
Source organism: Anaerolineae bacterium (assembly GCA_034431695.1). Taxonomy (GTDB): domain Bacteria; phylum Chloroflexota; class Anaerolineae; order SpSt-600; family SpSt-600; genus SpSt-600. The sequence continues at coordinate 1,734 of DAOUCW010000026.1, forward strand.
CAGCTCATCACCGCCCAGGAACTCCCGGAAGAATACATAAGGGACCAGCTGGAGAACAGGCTGCTTCCGGTGGAATTTTCCGTGGTTGTGGTGGGATACAAGCGCCAGGACCGGATCCGCCAGGAGTTGCCGCCTCAGCCTCCCATGCCTTTCAGTGTAGTGGAAAGATGCTCCGACGGGGAAGTGATGGAGTTTGCCCGGTCCGGCCTTGACTTCCTGCGCACTCTCCTCAACATACCGGGCATACCTTCCGATGACGTTATAGCCGTGGCCCTGAGGAGGATGGCCAGTTGCCTTGGCGGAGAAGGCCGCTACTTCCTCTTGGACGCAGGCCGCGAGCTGACCAGGCTCCTGTATAAGGATACCACCAGACTTGAGGGTTTGCTGAGGAGAATAAAACAGTGAGCGGGAACAGAGGGCAGAGGCCCGGGGTGGAGGAAAAGTCGGCAGGAGCCGGGGG
>DAOUCW010000027.1:0-3489 GCA_034431695.1 Anaerolineae bacterium
CCTACGTCAGCAGGGGAGGGCTCAAGCTGGAGTTCGCCCTGAAAGCCTTCGGGGTTGACCCCAGCGGCAAGGTGGCAATTGACGTGGGCGCTTCCACCGGTGGCTTCACCGATTGCCTGCTCCAGCACGGCGCCGCCAGGGTCTACGCCGTGGATGTGGGCTACGGACAACTGGCCTGGAAGCTCCGCCAGGACCCCAGGGTCGTGGTGCTGGAGCGGACGAACATACGCTACCTTGATTCCCTGCCGGAACCCGTGGATCTGGCCACCATAGATGTCTCCTTCATCTCGCTCAGGCTCGTCCTTCCCCCTGTCCTGAAGCTCATGAAGCCGAGGGCTGAGATCCTGGCCCTCATAAAGCCCCAGTTTGAAGCCGGACGGGAAAAAGTGGGCAGAGGAGGGGTCGTGCGGGATCCCCGGGTTCACAGGGAGGTCCTTGAGGGCCTCGTGGATTACGCTCACAGCCTCGGCCTCTCCACCCTGGGCCTCGCACCATCGCCCCTCCTGGGTCCCGCGGGAAACGCGGAGTTCTTCGCCTACTGGGCCCGCGGGGTTGAAGCCCCTCCCTTTGACGTGGCGAAAGCCATTGAAGATTGCGTGGAAAAGGGGAAAGCTCTGAGGTCAAAAAAGGGGGCTGAAATTGCACAGACGATTGAATCCTGAACTTCTGGCTTACATCCTCCTGGCCGTCGTGGCCTTTGCTCTGAGGGCGGTGGCTTCCTCCCGCAGCCTGCTGGGGCATGAGGAAGCGGTGAGGGCCCTGGCAGCGTGGGGATTCGTCCAGGGGCAGGCTCCCGAGCCTTCCTGGCCGCTGAGTCCGGCCCTGCTGGGCCTCCAGTCCCTGGCCTTCTTCCTCTTCGGTGCGGGCGATCTGACGGCGAGGCTTCTGGCCCTCCTGGCCGGTGCGCTCATCCCCCTCGCCTTCTTCCCCCTCCGGAACATCCTGGGGAAGGATAAAGCCCTGGTTGCTGCGGTTATCTCCGCTTTCTCCCCCCTCTGGTTCTTCTCCTCCTCCCTGGCCGATGGGGAGGCGGCAGGGGTTCTGGCGGTTCTGGCCGCGGTGGGGATGTTCCTCAGGTATCGGGAAGCCAGGGATGCCCTCTGGCTCTGCGGCGCAGCCTGTGCCCTGGGATTCGGGATGACCACGGGCCTCTCAATCTGGACGCTCTTAGGCGAAGGGGTAATTCTGGCGCTTATCCTGCGGGGGAAACTCAGAAGCCTGGAGTTTAAGCCAGGTGCCAGGTTCTGGATTGCCCTCGGGGCGAGCTTTTTCCTCAGTTCCACCCTGCTCTTCTTCTACCCCCCTGGCTTCGGCCTCGCTGCGGACTCCCTCGCTCGCTGGCTTTCGGCGATTTTCGGCGGGCGCCTTTCAATCCGGCCTCTGCTCATCCTGATCCTCTACGAACCTCTGCTCCTGCTGGCGGCCGTCTGGGGCAGGGAAAGCTATTCCCTCCTGGCCCCGGCCGGGTTCGGCCTGGCGGTGGCGATCCTGGGAGGACTGACCGGGCCTGCAGGTCTGCTCCCCGTTCTCCTGCCCCTCACGATCCTCAGCGCCTCTGGCCTCTGCGAGCTGTTCCGCGGCTTCACCCGGGAGAAATTCCGCCTGGAGGAGGCCGTGGCCCTGGGACTGACCTTCTGCGTGGGGGTGTGGGGGTTCCTGGGGATGGCAAGCTACACCCTGGTGGGCGATCTCCGCTATCTCCTGGTGATCGCAGGGGCTTTCGTCGGCGTTGCGACCATCCTGACCGTTCTGGGGGTGATGCACGGCCCGAGCGCTCCCGCCAGGGTATTCCTGATGTTGCTGCTCCTGGTGCTTTCCCTCTGGGAAGTGAAGCTCTCCCGGGGCCTCAACTTTACCCCTTACGTGGAGGATCACCTCCCCCGCTCTCAGTTCACATCCCCCGATGTGGCGGAAGTTTTGCGATCCCTCCGCAAGCTTTCCAGCTACCGCTCTGGCGACCCCACTGCTCTGGATTTGGCTCTGGTGGGGGAAATTCCTGAGCTCAGGTGGTATCTGAGGGATTTTTCCGGGCTGAAAGTCGTGGGGGAAGGCCAGACCCTGCCGGAAGCGGAGGCGATTATAGTCCCGGCGGAGGAATCGGTCTTTCCGGGGGAGAACTACATGGGCAGGCGCTTCAGGGTGAGGGAGAAGTGCCGGATTGAAAGGCTGAGGGGTTCTCAGCTCCTGCGCTGGCTCCTCTACCGGGAGCCCATCGCCCCACGGGAAGGGGAGAAAGCCATCCTGTGGGTGAAAACCGTAGGCCGGCGCCCCTGAAAGCCTCCCTGGCCGATGGCTTTTGCTCCGGCCGTGAAAATGGTTTATAATCTCCCCAGGGGTATTCCGAATGAAAATGAAGGAAAAGGTCGTTTACGTCTGCCAGAACTGCGGGGCTTCTTTCCCCAAGTGGTCGGGGAAGTGCCCTCAGTGCGGGGAGTGGAACTCCCTGGTGGAGAAGGTCGTGGAGGTCCGTAAGACCTACACCCGCTCCCTGGTCACCCCGACTTCGGAGCCGTTGCCCATAACGGCTGTGCCTTCGGAGGATGTGGCGAGGATTGAGATACCAATGGGGGAATTGAACAGGGTGCTGGGGGGAGGCATAGTCCCCGGTTCCGTCATCCTCATAGCGGGCGAGCCAGGCATAGGCAAATCCACCCTGCTCCTCCAGCTTGCCTCCCTGCTGGCCCGCAGTAGCTCCCGGCCGATCCTATACGTCTCCGGTGAGGAATCCGTCCACCAGATCAAAATGAGGGCTGCCCGCCTGGGGGTTCAGGAGGATAACCTTTACGTCCTGGCCGAGACCTCTCTGGAGCAGATCCTGAGCCACATTGAGCGGATGGAGCCTTTCACTGTGGTGGTGGACTCCATCCAGGCCATATATTCCGAGGTCCTGGAATCAACGCCGGGAAGCATAGTCCAGGTGAGGGAGTGCGCCTACGCGCTCCTCAAGCTGGCCAAAGCCACCGGGATCCCCATCTTCCTGGTGGGACACGTTACCAAAGCCGGGGACATAGCAGGGCCGAAGGTTCTGGAGCATGCGGTTGACGCCGTCCTCTACCTGGAGGGTGACCCCTTCCACGCCTACAGGGTCCTGCGGAGCGTGAAGAACCGCTTCGGCGCCACCTCTGAGGTCGGGGTCTTTGAGATGGAGGAGCAGGGGCTGAAGGAGGTGCCCAATCCTTCGGAAATCTTCCTGGCCGAGAGGGTTCCGAACGCTTCGGGTTCGGCCATTGCGGTGACGATGGAGGGTTCAAGGCCTCTCTTAGTGGAGATCCAGGCCCTCACCCCCCCCACCAGCTTCGCCATCCCCCGCCGCACGGCCAACGGCATTGACCTCAGCCGGCTCCTCCTCCTGATAGCTGTCCTGACCAAGAGGGTGGGCCTGCACCTTTCCGACCAGGATGTTTTCGTGAACGTGGTGGGTGGGATAAAGATAAAGGAGCCGGCGGTGGACTTGGCAGTGGCTGTGGCAATTGCTTCGGGGTTCAGGAA
>DAOUCW010000028.1:0-4727 GCA_034431695.1 Anaerolineae bacterium
AGCAGAACCAGTGCCATCAATATAGCCGTGATGAGGTAAACCAGCCGTTTCATACCGCACCTCCCTCAATGTGGTTTTGCAAACAAAAAGCCCCCCTGCTGGCCGGGGGGCAGAAACGAAAAACCCCTTGCCTGCGGAACAGACAAGGGGGAACTCACCGTTCCATTCCCCTGTGCTCGCAGGTTCCTGGAACCGGGTCCCGAAAACATTCCTGCAGAGTCTGAAGTTAACGGGACCCCTGCGGCAAGGCAGGTATCCTGGCTCTCCTGCCCCTGGGTGCGGCCCTCTGGCCCCGGCCTTCTCCTGCACCCGGAACAGGATTACAGTTGCGGCACAGCGCCGGCCTCTCTACCCGATGGGGCTTCGGGGTAGATCACCGGACTTCCCCTTTTAAGGCCTGCCTTTCGGTCAGGCTCACCTTGCCGCCTATTCAACTGGTAAGGTGCAAAGCTATTATAACAAATGGGCGGGGCTGGCGCAAATCGGCGGGGGAATGCTCGCCTTCTTTCGCCCACGCAAAAACGGGGTGGGAGAGAAAGGACCCGCGGCATCTCGCGGGCTTTTGCCATTTAAAACTCCCTGTGGTATACTTTCCCCCGCAAAATTGACCTTTGAGGAGGAATATGGAGCTTGTAGAAGGCTCTGGGTTTTTCCCAACGCCCCCTCGGTCAATAAAAGATACAGGGTTGAACCTCGGCTTCCTGGTGGACCTGGCCCTTAAGACCATATACCTTGAAGGCTTCATGACGGGAGCCCAGATCGCCGATGCCCTGGCTCTCCCCTTCACCGGAGTTGTGGACAAGGTTCTGGAGTTCATCAGGAGAGAGCACCTGTGTGAGGTCAGGGGCAGCAAGTCGGTCAGCGAGCGGGCTTTTGAATACGTGATAACCGAGAAGGGGAGCGAGAAGGCCAAAGAGGCTCTGGAACGCTCCCAGTATGTGGGACCAGCTCCTGTCCCCCTTGAGGAATACAGGAGGGCGATAAAGGCTCAACCCCTCCCAACTGCAGCTATGACCCCCGAAAAGCTCCGTAAAGCTCTCTCCCACCTTGTGCTGGGAGAAGATGTCCTGCGCCAGTTGGGGCCAGCCATAACCCTGGGCCACTCCCTGTTCATTTACGGTCCCCCTGGCAACGGCAAAACCGCCATATCCGATGCCATCGGAAAGCTCATATCTGAATCCACCATGTTCATCCCCTATGCGGTGGAGGTAAACGGCCACGTCATCAAAGTATACGACAACCTCAACCACAAGCTCGTGGTTCAGGGCGCCGAAGAACTCATCCAGTATGACCGGCGCTGGCTTCTGGTGCACAGGCCCTTCATCACCGTGGGAGGGGAACTGACAATGGAGAACCTGGACCTCATCTACAACGAGATAACCAAGTATTACGAGGCCCCCCTCCAGATGAAGGCCAACGGCGGAATGCTCTTAATTGATGACTTCGGCCGGCAACAGGTGCGCCCCCAGGACATCCTGAACCGCTGGATTGTCCCCCTTGAGAAACGGGTTGATTACCTCACCCTCCACACAGGCCTCAAGATTGAGATACCCTTTGAAGTCTTCGTGGTCTTCTCCACCAATCTCCCCCCTTCTCAGCTCGTGGATGAGGCCTTCTTAAGGAGGATAAGGTATAAAGTTGAGCTCAGGAACCCCACCTTTGAGGAATACCGCCTGATATTCCGGCGGGAGTGCGAGGCCCGGGGCATCCCTTACGACGAAAGCGCCCTCGTTTACTTGCTGAGGGAACACTACATAAAGCAGAAAGTGCCCCTCAGGGCCTGTCACCCCAGGGACATACTGGACCAGCTTGTATCCATCGCCCGCTACACCAACAGGCCCCCTCGCCTTACCAAAGAGCTCATTGACGAAGCCTGGTCGGCTTACTACCTTTCCATCAAGAAATAGGAGTGGGGAAATGAAAAGGCTCTGGAGCCCGTGGAGGATAAAATACATACTCGCTCCCAAATCCAGGAACTGCGTCCTCTGCGAGAAAATGGCCGAGAGCAACGACCGGGAAAATTACATCCTCTACAGGAGCGCAAAGGGGTGCATAATGCTCAACCTTTACCCCTATAACAGCGGCCACCTCATGGTGGTCCCGCTCAAGCATGTCCCCAGCCTCGAACAACTGGACCAGGAGGAACTCCTGGACCTGATGAAACTCACGGTGAAAGGACTGGAGGCCCTGCGGAAGGCCCTCAACCCGGAAGGCTTCAACATCGGGATAAACATTGGAAAAGCGGCAGGGGCCGGGATTGAAGAACACGTCCACATCCACATCGTCCCCCGCTGGGCAGGAGATACCAACTTCATGGCGGTTATGGCCGAAACCAAGGTCATCCCGGAGATGCTGGAGCAGACTTACGACCGGTTAATCGGGCACTTTAAGGAGGAGTGAGGATGGCCCACCCGCTGGTGGAACTCGCCCGCAAGACCATTGAGGTTTATGTAAAGGAAGGCAGGGTCATTGAACCCCCGAAGGAACTCACCCCCGAGATGAAGGAGAGGGCAGGGGTTTTCGTCTCAATCCATAAGCATGGGGAGCTGCGGGGCTGTATAGGAACCATTGAGCCAACCCAGCCCAACGTGGCCCTGGAGGTAATCCACAATGCCATAAGCGCTGCCACCCGGGACCCCCGTTTCCCTCCGGTGAGGCCCGAAGAACTGCCACACCTGGAGATAAAGGTTGACGTCCTCTCCCCTCCGGAGCCCGTCTCCAGCCCCGAAGAGCTGGATCCCAAACGCTACGGCCTCATCGTCCAGTCCCTCAAGTATCCGTGGAAGCGGGGATTGCTCCTCCCGGACCTTCCAGGAATAGAGACAGTGGAACAGCAGATTTACTGGACCCGGGTGCACAAAGCCGGCATAACCGACCCCAACGAGCCGGTCCAGATGTTCAGGTTTGAGGTGAAAAGATATACGTAGGAGGGGGAAATGCCATACGTGCCTCCCGCCCTTTTGAAGAAGCTCTACCTCAAAGGAAGCCTCACAAACACCGAAGAAGGCTTCTCCTTCAAACTCAAGAATACCCTGGCCCCCGGCACCATTACCGCTTTCCGGGGAATAGAAGTGGATGGCAAGCCCTGCCCCCTGGAGGATGTCTACCTCATCACCCCCAGCTCGGAGAAACAAGCATCAGATGTGGGGGCTAAAAATCCGTTCCCGCTCCAGATAAACCAGGAAGTGACGATGCTGGTCAAGGGCCTGAAGCTTGAACCCGGCCCGCACAGGATCACCATCAAAGTGACCACGAAAGAGGTGGGAGAGCTGGACATACCGGTGGAGGACGAAGTTTGCTGAAACACCTCCTCCAGAAGGCATGGGAGGTAAGGAAGGCCAATTTTCCCCCGAAGCTTTACGCCGATTACCCTTTCCGGACTTTACCCGTAAGCGTGACGGGCAAATACTGCGCGCTGAATTGCGCCCACTGTGGTGGTTATTACCTGGCCTCCATGAAGACCGTTGAAGAAGCCCGCCGCTACGCCGGACTTGTCTCAAGTTTCCTCATCTCCGGCGGTTGCGACAGGACCGGCAGGGTGCCCGTTCTGACGAAACTGGAAGAAATAAAAGCCATTGCCCCTGGCCATCGCCTCAACTGGCACGTGGGCTTCATAACGGAAGAAGAAGCTTCGGCCATAGCACCGTATGTCAGCGTGATCTCCTTTGACTTCGTGGGGGACGATGAGGTCATCACCAGGGTTTACGGCCTTGAGAAGACCGTGCATGATTACCTTGAGACCTACCGGATGCTCCGAAAGCACTTCAGGGTTATCCCTCACATCACCATAGGCCTTGATGGTGGAAAGGTAAAGCACGAGCGCAGGGCGCTGGAACTGCTGGCGGGAGAGGGCGTTGAAGGCCTGGTATTCATAGTTTTCACCCCCACGCCGGGGACTGCCTACGCCTCCTGCCCTCCTCCTTCCACCGAAGAAGTAGCCTCCATCCTGGCCGAGGCGCGCTTGCTCTTCCCCACAGTTCCCATGGCGCTGGGCTGTATGCGCCCCCATGGGAATTACAGGAAGGAGCTTGACACCCTTGCCGTCATGGCCGGCGTGAACCGCATCGTCAGCCCGGCGCGCGAAGCGATGGAGAAAGCCGTTGAGCTCGGACTGAGCATTGAAGAAACATCAGAATGCTGCGTTCTTGACCTCTGAAGGGGAATTGCGGTATTATTATGCCCAAAATTACTCGGGAAACTCAAGCGGGGGACGGAATGGGGGGGACGATAAACCTGGAGAAAGAGAAAGCTCGCTTGCTCCAAGAGAAGGCAGCGGTGGAGGAGGAGCTGGAGAAACTCCGGGAAAGCCTGAAGAGCGAGATTGAGATTGATATAAACGGCCTTTCCCCGGATCTCTACGAGAGGGATAAGACGGTAGCCCTCATAGAAAGCCTGGAGTTCCGCCTCGCCTCCATAGAAAGGGCCCTCAGGGCTATAGAAAAGGGTTCTTACGGGATATGCGAGCGATGCGGTTCTCCCATAGACCCGGCTCGCCTTGAAGCCAGGCCCGATGCCACCCTTTGCCTCAAATGCCAGGCCGAAGTGGAGAAGATACTGAAGCGCCGGAGGGCGGAAAGGGAACCCCTTTGACAAAAAGCCCTCACTTTGCTAAAATTAGCACAAACTGGGAAAGGGGATTCCCCCTTTTATTTTTGCCCTGGAGGTGAAAGATGAAGGGGATGGTGGAAATCCGCTGGCATGGGAGGGGAGGGCAGGGAGTGGTAACG
>DAOUCW010000029.1:0-2864 GCA_034431695.1 Anaerolineae bacterium
GGGGCACCGCCGTGCCCTCTTCCATGAGAGCTGTCTTAAAGCTCCTGAAAGCTTCCTTCAGTTCCCGGTGAACTTCTGCGGGCGGGGTTTCCCCGAGCCATTGCTCCTGCCGGAATTTTGCCTGGCCGGGGGCCGGGAAAAGGGCGCATACTGCCTTTGCTTCCAGGGCCTTCTGCAGGGTCTCAGCCACGGCATCGGGGATCGGTGCTTCGGGGGGTGAGGAGAGGCGGTGGGCCAGGTTGCGGAGGTAGGGGAGGAGGGAGGCGCTGATGGTGTATTCTCTGAGGGAGGACTGGAATTCCTGGGCCATGGAGAGCAGGCGTTCCGACGAACCCTCCAGTATCTTGAGTTTCCACGCTATTTCCGAGAGGCCGGCCAGGCTCTTCCTCAGCTCCGGAAGTTTAAGTTCGCCGATTCTGCCGACCTTTTCCCGCAATTCGCGGATTTCTTGGAGGATGTTTTCAATTTCCCTTGAAAATTCCTCAATGGTCTGCATCCTCTCTGCCCCCTCCGTAAATTATACCCGACAATCTGGGGAGGAGGAAGCCGGGGCAGGGGCTTTTCCCCTTTTTCCATCCCTGTTTTATAATAACCCCGGAGTGGGGATGGAGAAAGAAGCCCTTATTTCGGCCATAAGGCGGATAACCAACGCGGTAAATTCGGCCATGGACCTGGCCACAACGCTGCAGTTGATAACCAGCACCACCACCGAGGTCCTGGGGGTGGATTCCTGTTCCATTTATCTTCTGGACAAATCCGGGGAGTATCTGGTGCTGAGGGCCTCAACGGGGCTTGCCGCTCAGGCCATAGGCAGAGCTAAGCTGCGCCTCGGAGAGGGCCTTACCGGATGGGCTGCACTCCACGGAACTCCGGTCGCGGTGAGGGATGCTGCGGCAGACCCCCGCTTCAAGTATTTGCCCGAGACGGAGGAGTGGCAGTTCAAATCCCTGATGGCCGTTCCTCTCTCCATCCAGGGCCGCGTCATCGGAGCGATGAACGTTCAGACTTCTTCTTATCACGATTACACGGAGGAGGAGGTGGAACTCCTCAGCCTGGTGGCCGATCTGGCTGCCGGAGCCCTTGAGAAGGCCATGCTCTACGATGACATGCAGCGCCAGCTTGAGGAACTGTCGGCCCTGGCCGAGGTCAGCAGGACCATTGTCTCCCCCCTTTACCTTGACGATGTGTTGAAGCTGGTGGTGGAAATGGCCGCCAGGATGATAAAGGCCGACGGTTCTTCTCTCCTCATCCTTGATGAAAGGGGGGAGTTCTCCACGAGGGCTTTTTACGGCCCGGTCAGGGAGCTCCCCGGCCTTGAAGTCGCTCTGAAAGGCGAACCTGTGGTCTCCTCCGGCCCTCCTTCCATCCTGGCTGTCCCTCTTGTCCTGAGGGAGCAGGTGAAGGGGGTCCTGGCCTGCTACACGGAGAAACCCCGCAGTTTCACACGGGAGGAAGTGCGGTTCCTTTCGACCCTGGCGAACCAGATTGCCCTGGCCATTGAGAACGCCACTCTCGTCACCGGAATGACTGTGATAAGGGAGATGCACCACCGCATCAAGAACAACCTTCAGACTGTAGCAATGCTCCTCAGGATGCAGATGGCCGAGGAAGAGAACGGGTCTGCCCGTCGCTCCCTCCAGGAAGCCATAAACAGGATCCTGAGCATTGCGGCCGTCCACGATTTCCTCTCAAGCCATGGTTTCCACCAGGTTGATGTCCTGTCCCTTCTGGAGAAACTGGGTTCCCTGCTGGCCGAGAACATGAGGGTCCCCGCCCGGAAAATAGCCGTGGAAGTTCGGGGCCAGAGCTTTTCCCTTTCCGCCCGCCCAGCCACTGCCCTCGCCCTGGCAGTGAACGAACTGGTCCAGAACGCTCTGGAGCACGCCTTCGTCGGGAGGGATAGGGGAACCATAGTGGTGACGGTTGGGCGAGCCGGAGGGCGGTTCTACGTGGAGGTTGTTGACGATGGGGTGGGTTTCAGTGAGCCGGAATCCAGGCAAACCCTCGGCCTTCAGATAGTCCGGACGCTGGTGGAGGATGACCTCAAGGGCTCTTTCCTCATAGAGCGGGGGAGCGACGGCGGAACCCGTGCCCTCATAGAGGCTCCTTTTCCCGTGAGCCCTGCGCCAGGCTAATGCGAGAGGTGGGGTTACATGGAGGCGGAGAAGCTTAGGCCCAGGCCTGAACCTTACATAAACCTGGATGAAGCAGTGGCTAAGGTGGAAAGCAAGCTCGCCAATATTTCAGACACCACAGCTTACCCGGTGCTGTTGATGCTTTCGGGCTTGCCGGGGACGGGCAAATCTTACCTGGCCAGGAAGCTGTGCGAGAAGATCCCTTTCGTGGTGGTGGAATCGGATTTCGTCCGCAAGACCTTGTTCAACCCTCCCACTTACTCTCCGCGGGAGAGCGCTATCGTCCACAGGGTATGCCACATTCTCATTGACCGGCTCCTGAAGAAGGGGCTGAGGGTGATCTTTGACGCCACGAACCTCTCCGAGGTCCACAGGGAATACGTTTACCGGCTGGCCGAGAGGAACAACGCGAAGCTGGTGATAGTCCAGACAGTAGCTCCGGAGGAAGTGGTTCGGCAGAGGCTCGAGAAGCGGCACAGCGCCAGAGATGACCACGACATTTCCGATGCTGACTGGGAGGTTTATTCCCGGATGAAACAATACCAGCAGCCCATTGGCAGGCCTCACATCGTGGTGGATACGAGCAGGGATCTGGAGGAGGAAATCCAGAAGATCCTGCGGGTGCTCCAGCGATGAAAGGACTGATTATTTTCAACCCGGCCGCAGGCCCCCGTCGCAACTGGGAAGCTCTGACCAGAGCGGCCAGCGTGCTGGAGAAGGGGGGATGGA
>DAOUCW010000030.1:0-7919 GCA_034431695.1 Anaerolineae bacterium
GGATAAGGCTCGTCATCACTGCCGACTGCGGGATACGCTCGGTGGAGGAGGCCCGTTACGCCCACCAGCTCGGCCTTGACCTCATCATAACCGACCACCACTCAATAGGGCCTGAGATACCCCCTGCTCTGGCTGTGATCAACCCCAAAAGGGAAGACTGCCCCTACCCCTTCAAGGAACTCTCCGGAGCTGGAGTGGCCTTCAAGCTCTCCCAGGCCCTGCTCCTGGCCAACCGTCGGGTCCCCATCTGGCGGGTTGAGCAGGAGCCAGATTTCTACGACCTTGTAGCCCTGGGAACGGTGGCGGACGTGGTCCCCCTCACAGGGGAGAACAGGACTCTGGCCATCCGAGGGCTCAAGAGCCTGAATTCCCCCTCGAGGCCTGGCCTCAGGGCTCTGATGCAGGTGGCAGGGGTGGCTCCGGGCGAGATTGATTCATATGCCATAAGCTTCATCCTCGGGCCCCGCCTGAACGCCCCCGGTCGCCTCGCTACAGCTATGCACAGTCTGGAACTCCTCCTGAGCCGGGATGAGGCTACGGCCATGGAACTCGCCCGGGAACTGGACAAATGGAACAGGCAGCGCCAGAAACTGATGAACGCACACCTGGAGAAAGCCCGCATCAAGGCCCTGGAGATGCTGGAGGAAAACCTGGTGATAATGGTGGGGGATGAAGAATTTGCTCCGGGGGTGGTGGGGCTTGTGGCCAGCAAGCTTGCGGAGGAATTCTACCGCCCGGCCATAGTCATGGAACTCTCCCCCGAGAGGAGCCGGGGATCGGCCAGGAGCATTCCGGAGTTTGACATCACAGCGGCCCTGGACAGGTGCGCCGATCTCCTCCAGAGGTATGGGGGGCACGCGGCCGCTGCCGGCCTGACCATTGAAACCCGCAACCTTCCTGCCCTCAGGGCCCGCCTGGAGGAAATCGCCCGGGAACGCCTGGGCGGTCTGGACCTGACCCCCACCATCAGCATTGACGCCGAAGCATCCCTTGACCAGATAACCCCCGAACTCTGCCGATACATATCCATGCTCGAACCCTTTGGCTACGCCAACCCCGAGCCCCTCTTCCTCACCCGCAGAGTTCAGGTCAGAGATTACAGGCTGGTCGGTGAAGAAGCCAAACACCTGCGCCTCACCCTCTCATGGGCTTCAAGGACGTGGTCGGCCATAGGTTTCAGGATGGGGCAGAGGGTTGGAGAAGTGAAGGAGCTGATGGACATAGTCTACACACCCAAACTCAGCCGCTGGGGTAACCAGGAGAGCGTGGAACTTCACCTGAAAGATTTCCGCCCCTCTGAAAATGCGTAAAGCTGGGAGGATAGGGTATGGAGGAAGGTTCTTTACTGCTCCTGAGGTTTTTCCTCGTCTTGTTTTTCATTGGGCTGAACGCTTTCTTCTCCGCCTCCGAATTTGCCATAGTTTCCACGAGGAAGCTTTCCCTTGAGATTAAAGCCTCTCGCGGGAGCCGCTCCGCAGCCATCGCCCTCAAGTTCTACAACAACCCCGACCGCTACATAGCAGCCTCGCAGGTGGGGATAACGATAGCGAGCCTTGCCCTTGGGTGGGTCGGGGAGGAGACGGTGGCCTACGCGCTCATGCCCCTGGCCCGTCAGGCTTTCGGCTGGGCTGGGGATATAGTAGCATATTCGGTGGGGACAGTTGTGGCCTTCGCAATAATAACTTACCTGCACGTGCTCCTCGGGGAGCAGGTCCCCAAAAGCCTCACCCTGCGGTGGGGGGAAAAAGTTTTCCTCGCTTCCTCCATCCCCATGCTCTGGTTCTACAGGCTCTTCAAGCCTCTCATCTGGATTCTGGATCGCTCCGCAGCCGCAATCCTCAAACCCATGGGGATAGAAGTCGGAACGGCCATCCGGGCTGCCCACACCGTTGAAGAGCTCAAAGCCCTCATAATGGGAAGCTACCAGGAGGGGATTCTGGAGGAAACGGAGGAGGAACTCCTCACCAGGGTCTTTGATTTCGGGGAGAGGACGGCAGGAGAAGTAATGATACCCAGAACCGAGATCGTGGCGGTGGAAGCGGACACAACCCTGGAAGAGTTCCTGGAGGAATTCAAGCGCTCCCGCCATGCCCGCTACCCGATTTACGAGGGTTCTCTGGACAACATCATAGGCTTTGTGGCGATCAAAGATGTGTTGCTGAATCTAAACCAGGACCCCGCAAGCTTCCGGAAGAAAATCCGCGAACTGGCCCGGCCGGCCTACTTCGTCCCTGAAAGCAAGCCCATTGGTGAACTCCTCAAGGAAATGAGGGCCAATCGGACGCACATGGCCGTGGTCATAGACGAATACGGGGGGACGGCAGGACTTGTGACCCTGGAGGAACTTCTGGAAGAGATAGTGGGGCGCGTCACCGATGAATCGGCTCTGGAGAAGCCCCTGGTGGAAAGGATTGACGAAAACGTCTACCTGCTTGACGCATCCCTCAGGGTGGATGAGGTGAACGAACTCCTTGGCCTCAACCTGCCCGAGAGCGAGGATTACGAAACCCTGGCCGGCCTGATCTTCACCTGCCTCCAGAGAATTCCAAGAGAAGGCGATGAACTCTGGTGCGGGGGTGTGAAATTCACCGTCACCCAGATGAAAGGGCCGAGGATCGTGAAGGTGAGATTGGAGATGAAGGGGGACAGTTAGAGCCTCCTGCACCCGGGCTGGGGCGATCCTTGCGTTTTTCGGGCTCTGGGGTTAAAATTATCACCTGGGTAGGGTGCTCTTTAAAAGCTTAAACCACTGCGGCTCCCCAGGAGTCTTTGGCTCTCCTGGATTGCCTCCTTTTATCCCCGCTTTCCCCTCAGCCGAAGGTTTCCCCCCGAGTTTTGGGGAGATAAAGCCTCACAAGCCCTGAGTAACCCCAAAGGAGGGGTAACGATGGCGATTGAGAAGGAAAAACTGCTGTGGATGTATGAGAGGATGCGCACCATCCGCGCCTTTGAGGAGAAGGTGGCGGAGCTTTTTGCTGCCGGTAAGATCCCGGGCTTCGTCCACCTCTATATCGGCGAGGAAGCGGTGGCCGTGGGTGTGTGCGCAAACCTCCGGGACGATGACTACATCACCAGCACCCACCGCGGGCACGGCCATCTCATCGCTAAGGGTGGTGACCTCAAACTCATGATGGCCGAGCTTTTCGGGAAGAAGACCGGCTACTGCAAGGGCAAGGGCGGTTCCATGCACATCGCCGACCTGGACCTGGGCATCCTGGGGGCCAACGGGATCGTCGGTGGGGGTCTCCCCATCGCCGTCGGTGCAGCCCTGGCCGCCAAATACCAGAAGACTGACCGTGTCGTGGCCTGCTTCTTCGGGGATGGAGCCGCCAACCAGGGAACCTTCCACGAGGCCCTCAATATGGCCTCCATCTGGAGCCTCCCCGTCGTCTTCGTTTGCGAGAACAACCACTATGCCATTTCCCTCCACCAGCACAAGCACATGCACGTCACCGATATCGCCGAAAGGGCCAAGGCCTACGACATCCCCGGGGTGGTGGTGGACGGCAACGATGTGATTGCCGTCTACGAGGCAGCCGAGGCGGCCGTCAGGAGGGCCAGGGCAGGGGAAGGCCCAACCCTGATTGAGTGCAAGACCTACCGCCACCGCGGCCACTTTGAAGGCGACCCCATGGTTTACAGGCCCAGGGAGGAGGCCGAGGAGTGGCTGAAGAAAGATCCCATCACCCGCTTTGAGGCCAAACTCCTGGAGATGGGCGTCCTGACCCCTGCAGACATCACCAGGATCCAGGAAGAAATCAAGGCCAGGGTTGAGGAAGCCGTCCGCTTCGCCGAGGAGAGCCCTTACCCGGAGCCGGCGGAAGTCCTCCAGGATGTTTACACGGAATGAAAGGAGGCTGAGATGAGGAAGCTCACCTTTGCTCAGGCTTTGAACGAGGCCCTCAGGCAGGAGATGAGGCGCGATCCCACCATCTACGTGGCCGGAGAAGATGTCGGCAAATACGGGGGGATCTTCGGAGTCACGGCCGGCCTCCTGGAGGAATTCGGCGAGGAGAGGGTGAGGGATACCCCCATCACCGAAAGCGCCATCATAGGCTCGGCGGTGGGGGCTGCGGCGGCAGGGCTGCGCCCCGTGGTGGAGATAATGTTCATTGACTTCATCGGTGTCGCCCTGGACCAGCTCTTCAACCAGGCTGCCAAGATGAAGTATATGTTCGGCGGCAAGGCCAGGCTCCCCATAGTGGTCCGGACCACTTGCGGGGCGGGGATGTGCGCTGCTGCCCAGCACTCCCAGAGCCTTGAAGCCTGGTTCATGCACATCCCTGGCCTGAAGGTAGTGGCTCCCTCCACCCCTTACGATGCCAAGGGCCTCCTCATCTCCTCCATAAGGGACGATAACCCCGTCCTGTTCA
Organism: Anaerolineae bacterium; assembly: GCA_034431695.1. Taxonomy (GTDB): domain Bacteria; phylum Chloroflexota; class Anaerolineae; order SpSt-600; family SpSt-600; genus SpSt-600. The sequence goes on from DAOUCW010000030.1 coordinate 4,374, forward strand.
TTGAACACAAAATGCTCTACGGCATTGAGGGGGAGGTCCCGGAGGAGCCATACACCATCCCCCTGGGCGTAGCCGATGTCAAGCGGGAGGGGAAGGATGTGACGGTTGTGGCCACCATGGCCATGGTCCACAGAGCCCTTGAAGCAGCCGATGAGCTGGCGAAGGAAGGGATAGAAGTGGAAGTAGTGGACCCCCGCACCCTTTCCCCTCTGGACAAGGAGACCATCATCAACTCCGTCAAGAAGACCCATCACCTGGTCATTGTCCACGAGGCCGTGAAGCAGGCAGGGCCCGGGGCTGAGATCGCAGCCATGGTGGCCGAGGAAGCTTTTGACTACCTTGATGCCCCCATCAAGAGGGTGGCGGCGCCCTTCACACCTGTCCCCTTCAGCCCGGTCCTTGAGAGCGCCTACATCCCAAGCAAGGACAGCATCATCTCGGCCATCAGGGAAGTCCTGGGGAAGTAAGGCCATAAGAGGGGGGAAGGATCTCCGGGTCCTTCCCCCCTATTTTTCCGGAGGGATAAACTATGCCTGTGGAGAAGGAAAAACTTATAGAGCTTTACCGCACCATGCTCAAGATACGCCTCTTTGAGGAAAAGGTCGCCGAAATCTACTGGGAAGGCAAATCCCCCGTCTTCAACATTGCGGCCGACCCCATCCCCGGTGAGATGCACCTCTACATTGGCGAGGAAGCGGTAGCCACGGGCGTATGCGCTCACCTCAGGCCCGATGACATGGTAGCCGGGACTCACCGCTCCCACGGGCATTACATAGCCAAGGGAGGGGATCTCAAGAAGCTCATGGCGGAGCTTTTCGGCAAGAAGACGGGGCTCTGCCAGGGCAAAGGTGGCCACATGCACCTATTTGATGCGAACCTCCACTTCGGGTGCGGTGGGATCATTGGGGCCGGGATACCCCATGCTGTTGGCGCTGCGCTGGCCTTCAAGATGCAGGGCAGGGACAACGTGGCGGTTAGCTTCTTCGGCGATGGCGCGGCCAACATCGGCGCTTTCCACGAGTCCCTCAACCTGGCTGCCATCTGGAAGCTCCCGGTAGTCTTCGTGGTGGAGGACAACCTCTATGCCATCTCCGTCCCCAAGAGCAAGTCCACAGCGGTGAAATCCAACGCCGAGCGAGCTGCTGCTTACGGGATACCTGGAGTCCTCGTGGATGGGATGGACGTCATGGCCGTTTACGAGGCGGCCGGTGAGGCCATCGCTCGCGCCAGGAGAGGAGAGGGGCCATCCCTGATCGAGTGCCTCTGCTACCGCTACCGGGGCCACTTTGAGGGCGACCCCCAGCTCTACAAGCCTGAGGGAGAAGAGGAAGAGTGGCGCAAGAAGGACCCCATCCCCAACTTCAGAGCCAAACTCATAAAGGAAGGCGTCCTCACCGAGGAAGAGGCCGACAGGATCCAGCAGGAAGTGGCTGCCCTCGTGGCGGAGGCTGAGAAATTCGCCCGCGAAAGCCCCTGGCCTGAGCCAGAGGAAGCCCTCAAGCACGTTTTCCTCTAAAAAGGAGGGGTAAAAATGGCCGAGCGAATCATCTCAATGTATGAAGCCATTGCCGAGGCCATCGCCCAGGAGATGGAGAGAGACCCCCGCGTCTTCGTGATGGGAGAGGACGTGGGCTTCTACGGAGGCATCTTCGGTGCAACAACCGGGCTCTGGAAGAAATTCGGCGATGAGAGGGTGAGAGATACGCCCATTTCGGAGATGGGCTTCGTGGGAGCAGCAGTAGGAGCTGCCCTGGAAGGGATGCGCCCCATCGTGGAAGTGATGTTCGTGGACTTTACCGGGGCATGCTTTGACCAGATCCTCAACCACATGTCCAAAATCCAGTATATGTCCGGTGGGCAGCTCAGGGTCCCGGTGGTGCTGATGACCGCCATAGGAGGTGGGTATAACGACGCTGCCCAGCACTCCCAGTGCCTTTACGGCCTCTTCGCTCACCTCCCCGGCCTCAAGATCGTGATCCCGTCCACCCCCTACGATGCCAAAGGCCTCATGATCCAGGCCATCCGCGATGACAACCCGGTGATGTATTTCTTCCACAAAGGCCTGATGGGTCTCCCCTGGATGACCATCATAGAGGCTACCTGGGCTCCGGTCCCCGAAGAACCCTACACAATCCCCTTCGGCGTGGCCGACATCAAGAGGGAAGGGAAGGATGTGACCATAGTAGCCGTAGCCATGATGGTCCACAGGGCCCTGGAGGCTGCCAGGGAACTGGAGAAAGAGGGCATCAGCGTTGAGGTGATAGACCTGCGCACCCTCGTGCCCCTGGACAAGGAGGCCATCATCAATTCCGTCAAGAAGACCCACAGGCTCCTTGTGGTGGATGAGGACTACCTGAGCTACGGCATGAGCGGGGAGATAGTGGCCATCGTGGCCGAAAATGCCCTGGAATACCTGGATGCTCCCCCTAAGCGCGTGGCCGTTCCCGACGTCCCGATACCTTACTCCAATACTCTGGAGGACTTCGTGATCCCCTCTGCTGAGCGTATCGCTCAGGCGGTGAGGGAGCTGGTGAGCTGAAACCGGATGGGGGTCTCCTCCGCAGCTGGCAGGAGCGAGGCCCCCTCAAGGAGGTGAAATCATGGCAGCTCAGAAAATCGTTCGCGTGGATACCTTCACAGGAGGACTCATAGGCCCGAGCATCCCGATGCTGGGCCCTGTGGAAGATGGCGGGACTATAATTGCCGAAACGGCTCCGGGCTGCTGGGGGCCGATGATCACCCCATCCTTCAGGGGAGGCCACGAAGTCACAACCCCGGTCGCGGTGGAGGGAGCAGAGCCAGGCGATGCGATCCTCATCAGGATCAGGAAGATAAACATAACCTCCCTGGCCACCTCCTCAGGGGTCATGACCGTGGTGGAAGGGCGATACAGGGGGGATCCCTTCGTCGCCAGGTATTGCCCCAACTGCGGGGCGGAGAACCCACCCACGCGCCTTGAGGGCACAGGTCAGGAGGCGGTGAGATGCGCCAACTGCGGGGCCGAGGTCAGCCCCTTCAGAGTAGCCCACGGCTATACCATCGTCCTGGACCGCGAGAAGGGCGTGGCCCTGACGGTAAGCCCCGAAATCGCCGAATCCTTAGCTAAGGATGCAGCTAAGGTGATGGCCCTGCCCCGCAAATCAGCCCAGCATCCAATAGTGGCCTTCCACCCGGCCCACATGCCCGGGGTTGCAACCCGCATCCGCCCATTCATCGGCAACATCGGCACCACCCCCAAGGTGGACATGCCCGACTCCCACAACGCGGGGGACTTCGGCCAGTTCCTGGTCGGTGCTCCGCACCAGTATAGCCTTACGAAAGAGCAACTGGACGATGCCCGGACCGACGGCCACATGGATATTGATTCCGTCCGTGAGGGGGCTATCCTGATCTGCCCGGTGAAAGTTCCTGGAGGCGGAATCTACCTGGGCGACGTCCACGCCATGCAGGGAGATGGCGAACTCGCCGGCCACACCACGGATGTTTCGGCTGAGGTCACCCTCGAAGTAAAGGTGATGAAGGGGCTTGGCAATGAGGGGCCAATAC
>DAOUCW010000031.1:0-8176 GCA_034431695.1 Anaerolineae bacterium
CCAACACCCTACCCGGTGGCTCGCCCTGGAACCCCGCTGCCCGGCGGATTCAAACCCATCACCCTGAACAACCTGAAACAACTGGTCCCTGTTGCCCGGTGGGGGGAAGGCGCAGCCACGAGACTTGTTTGCTCTCCGGTGGAGCCCCTCCTCGCCCTGGGGACTACGGTTGGTGTCGCCCTCTACGATGCCAGGACCCTGGAATCCCTTGCCTCCTTTTCCGACAGTTGGGTAACCAGCATGGCCTTCAGCCCCGATGGCTCCCTGCTCGCCCTCGGCCTGGTGGACGGCCGGGTCCAGATATGGGACATCCGCGAGCGAAAGGAGATCCGAACCATAAAGGTCACAACGGACCACCAGATCAAGGGGGTGGCATTCAGCCCCGATGGCCAGCGGCTGGCGTCCAGCTGGGGAGGGGTGGTGCAGATCTGGGATCTCTCCACAGGTCAGGAACAGCAGTTGATGCGATACCACAGCACCCTTATGAGCCTTCGTTTCCTCCCTCCGGGCGACAGGGTGATCGCCGGGACTTTTGACGGAGGGCTGGTCGTCTGGCGGGTGGAAGACGGATCGCTTCTTGCAGACCTTACCCAGGGTCCCGATCCGATCACATCTATGGAGGTCAGCCGGGATGGGAGCCTCATCATCTTCAACACCGAGAACAAAGCTCGCGCGATTCGGGGGTCAGACTTCTCCAAAGTGGAAGAATATGCGATGGAGCCTTACGGGGACGTCACTTACCTCAGCATGGACCCGAAAGGGCAATACATCGCCGTAGTTAGCAAGGAGCGCATGCAGGTCTGGGATGTCGGGAAAAAGAAGAGAATCTCTTCCCCCGTATTCCCCGCCCAGATAGGCGATCCATGCTTTGGCCCCGAGGGAGAATTCCTCGCACTGGGTCTGGGCAACGGTGAAATCGTCGTCATGGAGACTAACTATTGGGGGGCGCATAAAACCCAGGGACCTGTGGGGCCCATCAGTGTGCTCACTTTCAGCCCTGATGGGCGCTTCATCGGCGTTGGCACAATGGCAGGAAATGTCCAGCTCTGGCAGATAGATAAAGGCCTTCCCCTGCGGCTTCCCAGGGTCCACCAGGAAGGTGCGGTCTGGGATATTGCATTCAGCCCGGACGGACGACGCTTCCTGAGCGCTTCCCAGAAACCAGCGGTCCAGGCATGGTCCACGGAAACCGGCGAACCCCTGGACTCGCTTGATCTCTCAGACATGGTCGCCAACAGTGTTGCGATCAGCCGGGATAACCGCTATCTGGCCATCGCCCAGAGCAACGGAGAGGTTCAGGTTCTGGAGGCTTCGGATTGGCGGAGAACCGTCTACAACTATCGCCATCAACTGGGCGCCCTGAACCTTACCTTCAGCCCGGCCGACCCCAATCTCCTCGCCTCCTGTGGCAACGATGGCCTTGCCCTTCTCGCCGACGTGGAGCGCCGACAGGTCATCCAGTCCTTTCAGCACCACGCTCCTGTTTACCGGGTAGCTTTCAGCCCCGATGGCCAGACCCTTGCCACCGGTCTCGGGGATGGAAGCATCTACATCTGGAGGATCGGCGAGGAACGGCCAGTAGCCGCCTTCTTTGCCCACACCTTCACGGTGACTGGCCTGGCTTTCGGGCCTGATGGCCGGTTTCTGGCCTCCGCCAGTCCCGGCGAGCAGGTCGTCCGATTCTGGGATGTCTCTTTCCCATCCGCAAACCAGCACGGCGTCCTTTACGTGGCCCAGCCTGTCATACGGCCTGTCCAGACACTGGAGCACCCGACGCTGATCTACGATCTGGCTTTCAGCCCGGACGGAACACTCCTGGCAACAGGTCTGGATGTAGGAACTATCTGGGTCTGGGCAGTCCCGTAAATTTTCAGGGAGGCACGGACGGGGCCGGATAGGCTCAAATCCCGCTGGTCGTTTCTGCCCGCGCTCGACCGCCAGCGACCCTGCCGGGAGCACCCGGAGGTATAGCGAAGAGCTTGAGCAGGTAGGAGGTCGGCTGGTGTTGTTGTATAATATGCTCACGGGCGGGGCATTGCGGAGATGCAACTCATAGATAACTTCTCCCAGGCTTACGTGACCGTAGAAAGCTTCGTAACCATAGGGGCCTTTGATGGGGTCCACCGGGGCCACCAGCACCTCATCCGCAACCTGGTCCGGGAGGCCCACGAAAAGGGCTTCCTGGCCAGTCTTGTCACCTTTCACCCCCATCCCTCCGTAGTGCTGAACCCTTCAAACCCAACCCGCTACCTGACGACGCCCGGAGAGAAGGTTTCAATCCTGGAAAAGATGGACCTGGACCTGGTGGCGATCCTGCCTTTTGATGAAAAGATGGCCCGAATGCCGGCCCGCGAGTTCATGGAACTCCTCTGCAAGCACCTGAACCTGAAGGAACTCTGGGTGGGAGCCGATTTCGCCCTGGGCTACCAGCGGGAAGGGAATGTGGAGGTCCTGAAGAAGCTGGGCAGGGAAATGGGCTTCATGGTCAGGGTGGTGGAACCGCTCTACTTCAAGGGCGAAGTCATATCCAGCACCCGCATCCGGAGGCTCATAGCGCTCGGGGAAGTGCGAGAAGCAGCTCAGTTGCTTGGCCGATACTACAGCCTGGCCGGCGAAGTGGTCAAAGGCGAAGGCCGCGGCCGCCTCCTGGGCTTCCCCACCTCCAACTTGGAGGTGAGGCCAGAAAGGGTCTACCCCGCCGATGGCGTCTACGTCACCTACATCCGGCTGGGGCGCGACAGGTTCTGGGGGGTGACCAACGTCGGCACAAGGCCAACCTTTGATGGTGGTAAACGCCTCGTGGAGGCCCACATCCTGGATTTTGAAGGCGACCTCTACGGCTACGACCTGGTGGTGGAGTTTGTGGAAAGGCTCAGGCCGGAGCTAAAATTTTCTTCGGTGGAAGAGTTGAAGGAGCAAATCCGCAGGGATGTTGAAAGAGCGCGCGAGATCCTGGCGAGGGAAGAGGCGATGGGGGGAATAGAAAACATGTTAGAGCCGGTATACACACCATCCATAAAGCGGTTTGAGGAACTCCCTCACACTGCCGATAAAGCGATCAAAGTTTATGGAAGCACCCTTGAGGACATTTTCGTGAACGCCGCTTTCGGTATGTTCAGCCTCATGGTTGACCCCCAGGAGATTAAGGTTGAGGTGACGCGGGAACTGGAAGTCTCATCCTTTGACACCGAATCGCTCCTGGTCAAATGGCTCAACGAACTCCTCTACCTCCACGAGACGGAAGGCGAACTCTACCGGGATTTTGAGATCATCCACCTGGACGAGAAGAGCCTCAGGGCCAGGGTATGGGGAGGAAAGGGCCATCCCACCAAGGCCAAGGTGAAAGCCGCCACCTACCACAATCTTGAGATCAGGGATGTGGGGAAAGGCTACGAAGCCACAGTGGTCTTTGACACTTAAAGGCGCATGAGAATCGGAGCGATCTGCTTTTTGCGCGAGATTATCCCCCGCAGGGTGAGGGAGTGAGGTCCTGAAAGTTCAACCCCCAGGGCTTCGGCAACCTCCTTTTCTTTCCCCAGCACCAGGAGCTCGGTCTCTTCGTCCAGGATGTCCACCAGCATGAACATCACGCTCGTATAACCCTTTTCTTCCCTGAGCTTTTTCAATTCTTCAATGAATTCATCCCGCCGTTTCTCCGCCACGCCCCGGCCGTGCACTTCCAGATAGCCTATACCGAAGAGCCTGTCGTCAAACCTGTATTCCTTGAAATCGGCCATGATGATTTCGCGGGCAGGCCGGTTCAATACCTCCGAGGCGGCGCTGAAGAGTTCTTCGGCGAGGTTTTCGGGGGAGATGCCGGCTGAAGAGGCTAAGATTGAAGCAACGGCTCTGTCTCTGGGGGTTGTGGTGGGCGAACGGAAGAAGACCGTGTCGCTTATTATGGCTCCCAGCATGAGCCCCGCCAGGGCTGGCTCAATCCTGAAGCCGTGTTCCTGGAAGAGGGAGGCCACAATTGTGGAAGTGGCACCCACCGGCTCGCTCCTCACCATCACCGGGTTCGGGGTCTGGATATCCCCTACCCGGTGGTGGTCTATTATGGCCACAATTTCCGCTTCGTCGAGCCCCACCACCGATTGGCTGCGCTCGTTGTGGTCCACAAGGATCAGCCTGTAACGAACCGCCTTGAGGAGGTCAGACCTGGAAATCACTCCTTTGACCCTTCCGCTTTCATCCAGGACAGGCAGGGTGCGCTGGCGGGCGAGAAGCGCTCTCGCATCCTCCAGCAGGTCATCCTCGTAGATCTGGGCCACGTCTCTCTTCATGATGAATTGAACGGGTGTGCTGAGGAGCAGGAGCCTGACGGTGGTGAAGGTGTGGTAAGGTGAGGAGATCACCGTTACGCCATGCTCCTTCGCCAGCTGCAGGACTTCAGGGGGGACAGGCAACCCGCCCGTCACGATTATGGCGCCAACGCCTTTCTCTATCGCCGCCCTCTGAGCCTCCTCCCGATCGCCGATTATCAGGATCGAGCCCGGTTCCACATACTCCATCAGTCTGGGCAGACTCATGGCTCCCACGTAAACTTTGCCCCTTATCGGGCGGTTGCCCCGGTTCAGGAAATGCCCCCCGATTGTTTCCACCACTGCTTCTATCTGGAGGTAAACCTGGTCCAGAAACCGCGGGTCTATCTCCTCAAGGAGGAGGGAGGAAAAATCTTCCACCGAGATCATCCCCAGAAGCCGGGATTCATCGTCAACCACGGGGACGGCCCGGATGTTCCTGGTCCTGAAGATCTGCCCGACTCTGTAAGCGGGCGTCCTGGGCGATACGGTGATCGCCGGTGAACTCATGGCATCCCGCACCCTTGGCCTGGCATCGGTGAAGAGGATAGGCTCGGGGAAACCGAACCTGCGCAAAAGGTAAGCGGTCTCGGGGCGCAATTCCCCCTGCCGGGCGGGGATAGCCTCTTCCCCTTTCAGGCGGAAGAGCTCCGCACACGCTATGGCCGCTACCACGCAATCGGTATCAGGATTCTTATGGCCCACCACGTAAATAGGAGTGCTCATTTTCCCCCCAAATTTGCCTCAAGCTGCAGGAGCATGCCCCGAGCAATTAGTGCTCTTCCAAGTTACCCATGTTTGAACACGCTCTAAGGTCTCCCGCCATCCGATAGTGCCCTGCCGTCCCTGCTGGATTTCTTCCCGAATAAGGCGCTCCACAAGGCGAGGATAATCGGGTTGGAAAACTACAAAACCGTTGGGCAACCACCGCTCCAGTTTCTCTGCAAGGAAGGCGAACATCTCCCCTCTCTGTCGCGTCTCTTGTTTCCGGGCCTTTATTACTCGTTGCTGCCATTCGTCTGGTGAGACAACGGTGTAAGGGATCTCTACTACAAGGGTGACGGGAATTTCCCTGCGGAAGAACCGTCCACGTTCACGGGCTTCGGCCCGGTAAGTTTCTTTCTTGACTTGCAAAGCGATGGCTTTTCCTTCGCAATGAACCAGAGCATCAATGCCTCCCGTATCCAGTTCGGCAGAGGCATCCAAAGGCAACTGGCAATAAGCCAGCCATGAATAAGCGAAGTGAAACTGCGTAAGCACTGAGATCAGCGTCCTGTAAAGCCTCGCCTTGAAGCCCAGGTGGACAAACTCCAAAGAACAGCCCCAAAAGTATTTGCGGATAAAGGTAAGTAAGGGGCGTGAGTGCTCTGTCCACCATCTCTCAAAGAAATCTTCAAAATTTGGAAACTTCCCCGGAGAGTTCACCCAGTAATTGTCATAGATCGCCGGCAAAGGGTTCAATTCCTTGGGCAAATCCTGCTCCACTGTTTTGATGGGTTCCAGCTTCCTCCGGTAATCAGCCAGGGGGATACTTGCAAGGAAAGCTTCAAATTCCTTCAAAATTGCCTCTGCGGTCTCTGCGTCCATAACCCTTCATCCCTCCAGAGGCAGTAATCCTATTTGACCTTTTCCTCCAAACAAAGCAGGTGGAATCGGCACCCGCAGGAGCATGGTCATCGTTAAGTGGGGCACAAAATCACGGTAAAGTTGGCGCACGTATCGCTGGATCTCTTCGCCGTTCAAATGCCTCACAATGGCAGAAAGGTTAATTCCGGGAACTTTTGGGACAAGGTGGAACTCTTCCCGCCAGGGGTAGCAGCGGTCATCCAGGGCAGCAACGACCCGTATGCCTTTGGTGTGCCCAACGACAATGTGCGGAAAGCCATAAAAGAACCGGAGGCTCGCAGCAGCCTCTTTAGGAAACCAGAAACCTGAATAACAGCGTTCGTAATCAATCCAGCCAGCCTTTAAGTTCCGCCCCGTCAGCACAGGCACATAACCTTCTTTCGGTTTGCCGCTCGTTAAAGGATGGCGGCGAATTTCCGGGCTGCGGGCAGCGAAATGCACTTCAAACAGCATGCCAAGCGGAGCGCCGCTCCGCTCAAAGGCCAGCAATTCCGGCGTCTCAAACCGGATAATTTCTCCACGGTAAACGGGCTTGTCCACAGCAGGAGTCTGCCCGTCATACAGTTTCAGCCCCCTGCCGCCCTTCTCCAGCACCAGCACAACGCAGGAGACATTCCTTCCCCTGAAGACTCTGCCGAGGTAATGCACCTTCAGGCTCCCTGAGGCCGAGAGAAAGGCCCGCAGTCTGGCAAAATCGTCCAGCACAAGCCAGCTGGCGGGAACAATGAACACCAGCTTGCCTTCAGGATTGAGCATATTGACAGCATGCTCTATGAACGCCCCGTAGATGTTGAACTTGCCCTGCCATGTGCGGAAACGGCGCTTATATACTTCCTTGCGCTCCTTAAGCACATGGATGGGATAGTGAGAGGCATCGCCGATGATGCCGTAGGGCGGGTTGCCGATGATGATGTCGAAACGCTCACCCGGTTCCCACAGGAGGAAATCGCCCTCTAAGATGGTGGCAAAAGGCACCCGTTCCTTTGCCCTCCGGACGGCTTCAGGTGAGATATCTATGCCCACAAACTCGTGGTGGCGGCCGTAGTGCTCTGCGAAGGCTTCCAGAAACGGGCAATCGCCGCAGGCCGGCTCCAGAACGCGACAATGTCCTTTCACCGGCGACGCTAAGGCCACCATGAAGTCAACCAGGTCCTTTGGAGTCGGAACAGCGCCTAACGCTCTGGTGGAGTCGGCCCGGATTTCCATAGGAATTACCCCAAAAGATAACCCTCCCTTTCACATTATAGCAGAGTAGCGCATAAAATGCGCCCGCAAAGGCAAGGGGACATCATGAGCAGGTTCCCTGCCTCTTCTTTCAGACGGCTCTGAGTCTGCCCATGAGATCGGGAGGGGCATAGCCCCGCACGTAGATGCCGCTGTCCCTGGGTTCCTCGCTCTCCACTATGCCCCACTGCCGGAAAAGGCTGAGCAGGTAGCTCTGGGTGTAGGGTATGAAGAGTTCCACCCACTCATACTTAGTCCTCAGTATTTCCTCAACCTTGGCCATGAGCCTGTCGAGGCCTATCTTCTTGAGGGCCGATATGGGGATTACGTTGGGGTAGTAGGAGGCGAGCTGTTCAACTTTGCCCAGGTCATCCAGCTTGTCAATTTTGTTGAGGGCGGTGATTATGGGTTTGTTGTGGGCCCCAAGCTCCCGGAGGATATCCCATACAGTCCGGCTCTGATTGAGGGCGTGGGGATTGGTTATATCCACCACGTGAATTATTATGTCCGCATCCAGAACCTCTTCCAGGGTGGCCCGGAAAGCAGCCAGGAGTTGCGGAGGGAGCTTCTGGATGAACCCAACGGTATCGGTGACCAGAACTTCTTTGCCGCTGGGAAGCTTGACCCTCCTGGTGGTGGGATCAAGGGTGGCGAACAGTTTGTCCTCCACCAGGACGTCGGCATTGGCCAGGGCGTTGAGGAGGGTGGATTTGCCAGCGTTGGTGTAACCCACTATGGCTACCACCGGTATCCCCGCGCTCTTCCTCCTCTCCCGGTAGAGCTGACGGTGGGTCTTTATGTGTTCCAGTTCCTCTTTGAGATGGGCGATCCTCTCCTTGATGCGCCGCCTGTCCATCTCCAGCTGGGTTTCACCAGGACCCCTCAGGCCAACTCCGGTGCTTCCGCCCCCGGGCCCTCTCATGGTGCTGCGCCCCCCTGCCGGACCCCCAACCTGGCGCGAGAGGTGGGTCCAGTAACGGGTGGGGCGGGGCAGGCGGTATTGATACTGGGCAAGCTCCACCTGG
>DAOUCW010000032.1:0-6373 GCA_034431695.1 Anaerolineae bacterium
CCTGTAGCAGGCTCCGCTGAGCCCGCAGCAGCTCCTCGGTCCCTTCTAAACCCAAAACTCGGTGGAAATAAAGTTTAGCCAGAAACTCTACCCGAACATCCCGGACGGATCGGACCGGGGTACGGGCCCAATCCAAAAACACCTCCCGTCCGGCAGGAGTGATGTGGTAAACCTTGCGGGAAGAACGTTCGTGCCGGGGAGCCCGGTGAGAAGTCACCCATCCCTTCTGCTCCATAGCTCGAAGGATATTGTAGAGATGGCCTATCCCGATGTACCAGAAAAATCCCAATTCTTCCCGAACCCGGCGGTAAAGCCGATACCCGTGGTCCGGGCTCCGAAACAGGAACCCAAGAGCGACCATCTCTATGGGCAGCCGACGCTGGACAGACATTTCGGTTCTACCCCCTTGGTGTATGGGACGCAGCTTCCCGTTTTTCAGGCTTTTTGGGCGTTATTCACTTTGTGAATATACCACACCTCCCAGGAATTTGTCAAACAAGCATGGGGCAACCCCACGGTTGCATTGACAAAACCCAGGTATAGTGATATAATTCACGAAGCCTGCGGTCAAGTTTGCGAGTCAAGGAGGAACCTATGCCTGCAATGGTTATGGACAAGAAGGACATTTTGGCCTTTGTGGAGAGGCTCCTCAGTGACTACGAAGTGATTGGCCCCCGCAAGAAGGATGGCTTCTACCTCTTCGGAGTCATAAGCAAGCCCGAAGAATTAACCCTTGATTACCCCATAGCCCTTTACCCCCCGAGAAAGTTTTTCCTGCCGGCTAAGGAGACCGTGCTCCGCTTCCGGCTCGGGGGACGGCCCGAGGTTGAAGCTGTGGTGGAGGAGCCCCGCCCCAGAGTCCTCTTCGGCCTGCACCCATGCGACCTGCACTCCACACGCCTTCTGGATGCAGCTTTCCTTCGGGAAAACCCCGATGCCAGTTACGAAGCCCGCCGCCGCAATGCTATATTCGTGGGATTCGACTGCCTGAAACCCTGCGATGAATACGCTTTCTGCAGGGATATGGGCACCCTTGACCCCAAAGGCTACTACGACCTTTTCTTCACGGACATCGGAGAGGCTTACGCGATTGAAGTGGGGAGCGAACGGGGCAGAGAGCTTCTGGGAAAATATTCCACCGCCCGGAGCGCTTCCAGCACTGAACTGGCCAGGCTGGAAGAGGTGCGGAAGGAAAGGGACAATAACTTCCCTTCAAGGCTGAACTTTGATGCCTCAAAACTTCCAGAAATCCTGTGGAGCCGCTTCAACTCTCCTTACTGGAAAGAGCTGGCCGAAAGGTGCATGGGTTGCGGTTCCTGCACCCTGGTCTGCTCCACCTGTTACTGCCACGATGTTTTTGACCGCGTGGAACTCAACCTCAAAGAAGGGGAGAGGGTGCGGGTGTGGGATTCGTGCCTGCTGGACGAGTTCGCAAAGGTTGCCGGCGGCCTCAACTTCAGGCCATCGCGCGTGGAGCGCCTGCGCCACAGGTTCTACCGCAAGGGAAAATACCTCTGGGACCTTTTCGGTCTCATGGGTTGTGTGGGGTGCGGACGTTGCACCAGGCACTGCCTGGCACGCATAAATCCGATTGAAGTCTTCAACGACATTTTCAGAGAATACACCCAGGCTTAGAGGGAGGAAAGCCATGGGCCACGATCACCTTCTTTTGCCCCGGCTTGCGAGGATTTTAGAGGTCAAAGAGCTTACGGCCAGGGAAAAACTGTTCACTCTGGAGCTGGAAGACGGCAAACCCCTTGGCCACAGCCCCGGGCAATTCGTGGAAGTCTCAGTCTTCGGAGTGGGGGAGTGTCCCATAAGCGTGTGCTCTTCCCCCACGAGAGGAAATTACTTCCAGCTCTGCGTCAGGGCAGTGGGGCTCGTCACCAACGCCCTCCATCGCCTCAAGCCCGGCGATCTCGTAGGCATAAGGGGGCCCTACGGTAAGGGCTTTCCCCTGGAGGCAATGAAAGGCCAGGATGTCCTGATAGCGGCTGGTGGCCTTGGCATGGCTCCCCTGCGTTCCCTGGCCCAATACATCAAGGACCGCAGGGAAGAGTTCGGACGCGTTACCGTGTTATACGGAGCAAAAGAGCCGGGCGAACTTCTTTTCAAAGACGAGCTGGATGAAATCCAGAGCGTGGGGGAGTGCTTGCTCACGGTGGATAGAGCCGATGAAACCTGGCGAGGCCACGTGGGAGTTATAACAACCCTCTGCCCCCAGGTCACCGTTGATCCCATGCGCACCATTGCGGTCACCGTTGGCCCGCCGATAATGTATAGGTTCATCCTCCAGGAATTCAAGAAGATGGGCATACCGGACGACCGCATTTACCTCTCCCTGGAACGCAGGATGAAGTGCGGGGTTGGGAAATGCGGCCACTGCCAGATAAACGGGGTTTACGTCTGCCGTGAGGGCCCCGTCTTCAACTATGCTGATATCAAAGGGTTGCCCGAAGCCCTTTAGCCGGAGGGATGCAAATGAAACCCAAAGTCGCGATTTTTGAATTCGGATGCTGTGAGGGTTGCCAGCTCCAGATCCCCAACCTGGAGGAAAAGCTCCTGGAGCTACTGGAGCACATTGAGCTTGTATCCTGGCGGGAAGGAAGCAGCGCCCACAGCGATGGCCCCTACGACATCGCTTTCGTGGAGGGATCCATAACCCGCGAGGAAGAGATGGAGCGCCTGCGCTGGATACGGGAGCAATCCAGGATCCTGGTGGCCCTGGGAGCCTGCGCCCACATCGGAGGAGTGAACGCCATCAAGAACTCCATGGACCAGGACGAAGTCCGCCGTTACGTATACGGCGATAAAGCCGAATGGTTCCCGTCCATCCCGGCAAGGCCTCTGAGCGCTGTGGTTCCGGTGGATTATGCGGTGCCGGGTTGCCCCATTGACAAAGAAGAATTCCTTGAGGTGGTAAAGGCCCTGCTCATGGGCAAGACCCCCGTATTGCCCAACTACCCCGTTTGCGTGGAATGCAAGAGAGCCGAAAACATCTGCGTATACGAAAAGGGCCTTACCTGCCTCGGACCCGTAACCAGGGCAGGATGCAATGCCCGTTGCCCCTCCTTCGGCAACCGGTGCATAGGATGCCGCGGGCTCGTGGATGACCCCAACATCAATGCGCATAAGGATGTTATGGCCCGCTACGGCCTCTGCGTTGAGGACATCATCAACAAATACAACATGTTCTGGGGCTATTCGGAGGTGGTGAGATGAGTGCGCTGGACATCCATGTGCATTACGTCTCAAGAGTGGAAGGCCACGGCAACATTGTGGTCAAAGTGGAAGATAACCAGGTGAAGGAGCTGCGGTGGGAAATACCGGAGGCCCCTCGCTTCTTTGAAGCGATGGTCAGGGGCAAGCATTACAGCGACGTGGTTTTCATCATCTCGCGCATCTGCGGGATCTGCGGGATCGGGCATACCTTCACCGCCATCCAGGCCCTGGAGAAAGCTCTGGGCTTTGAACCCTCGGAGCAAACCCTTCTCCTGCGGAAACTCCTCCTCCACGGTGAAACGATGCAGAGCCATACCCTCCACTTCGGCTACCTGGCCCTTCCGGACTTCTTCGGTGCCCCCAACATAATCCCCCTGGCTCAAACCCACCGGGAGCAGGTTCTGGCCATAATAAGGCTCCACAGGCTGGCCAATGAATTGTGCGACCTCATCGGGGGCCGCACCACTCACCCGATAACGACGGTGGTGGGAGGCTGGACCAGGCTCCCGACGGAAGGGGAATTGAAGGAACTGCGCCGCCGCCTCGTTGAAGCCATCAGCGACGTCAGAACAACGGTTAAGCTCTTTGCCTCCCTGCCCATGCCCGACTTCCAGCGCGAGACCGAATACATCGCCCTGAAAAAGCCGGACGAATATGCCTTCTACGATGGGGAAATCGCTTCCACCGATGATGAGCGGACCACGCCCCTTTCCCGCTACCTGGAGAAAATCCATGAGTTCATAGTGCCCTACTCCACTGCCAAAAGGGCCAGGGCCAACCGCAGTTCATACATGGTGGGTGCGCTCGCCCGCTTCAACATCAACCATTCAAAGCTCTCACCGCTGGCCCAGGAGGCTGCGGAGCAGATGGGCCTCAAACCCATATGCTACAATTCCTTCATGAACAACATCGCCCAGGTCGTTGAAGTGGCCCACGCTGTGGAAGACTCCATCCGCATAATTGACACACTCCTGGCCAGAGGCATAAAGGAGGAGAAGGTGGAAATCAAACCGAGGGCCGGGAGGGGAGTCGGAGGCGTAGAGGTCCCCAGAGGGCTTCTCATCCACGATTACACCCTGGACGAGCAGGGGCGCGTGGTGGAAGCCAACATGATAATCCCCACCAACCAGAACCACCAGAACATTGAAGAGGACCTGAGAGCTTTCCTGCCTCAGCTTCTGGGCAAATCAAAGGAGGAGATCACCCTCGGACTGGAGATGCTGGTGCGTGCTTATGACCCCTGCATCTCCTGCTCAACCCACTTCCTCAGGGTTGAATGGGACTGAAAGGTAAAATCCTCATAGCAGGCCTTGGAAATCCCTTGATGGGTGATGATGGCGCCGGGGTGGCAGTGGCCAGAGCTCTAAAGAAGAAAGGGTTGCCCCCCGGCGTTAACGTTTTAGAAGGCGAAATGGATGGGCTTTCCCTGCTGGAGCGGGCGGAGGGCTTTGATCTGGTCATAGTAGTAGATGCAGCGGATATGAAACTTGAGCCGGGGGAATGGAGGGCTT
This sequence comes from Anaerolineae bacterium, assembly GCA_034431695.1. GTDB lineage: Bacteria > Chloroflexota > Anaerolineae > SpSt-600 > SpSt-600 > SpSt-600. Next base: position 4,734 of record DAOUCW010000032.1, read on the forward strand.
TTGAACTGAAGCCTGGCCTGCTGAAGGACGAGCTCGGGATCTCAGCGCACCAGTTCGGTCTGGGGGAAGCCCTGCGGCTGGCCGAGAAGCTGGGATGGGAGTTGCCGCCCATCAAAATATACGGTATCCAGCCGGAACGCATCGGCTTCACGGGCAAGCTGCAACTCTCAGGAGCAGTGGCGAAGGCCGTCCGGGCTGTGGTGGAAGCATTGCGTCAGGAACTGGAAGCGCTGCGCTCCCCTAATAATGCCTCGTGAGAATCTGGCGGTAGTCCTCCCAGCGGACGGGCCAGGGCTCATCGCCCGGGCCGGGGTAGGAGCATCGGTTTCCACGCGCCCAACGGCTGGCTCCCTCCTGGCTCATTCCCCGCCCGTGACCACCGACATCGGCATCGCAGCCGGAGCTGATAGGGTCCTCCACCCCTTTCAGGTAACTGTAGCCCCCTTTTGCTGTTTGGAGGTAGGCATCCGCCGAGAATTCGGAAAAGATAGGACCTTTGGCGGGTTCAGGGGCATAGATGAGGTAGAGCCCTCGGGTTTCGTTGACCACTTCCTGGATGAGTTGGGGGGAGTTGATGGATTCAAAGTAATAGGGGACGAAGACCTGGAATTCGTTAGAGTTGTTGATCTCCTTCCGGCAGAATCCCCAAAAATCTTCTGTGCCTTCATTGGCCCGTATGGCGCAGTAGGCATAGGTTCTGGCGGCAATGGCCTGGGCTCTCAGGGCCAGGGGATGGTAATATGTGCCCATCTCCGTGGGGACCACGTCCAGGAGGTAGTCATCCTCTATGTCCACCGTAGCTGGGTTGGTGAGGTAGGAGTGAAGGAGGCAAAGACTCCGGCAATCCCCAATGCTTCTCACCATCTTACCTCTACAGGTGAGAGGCACAGTCTCCATACAACTACACCCCGTGGGCTGCAATAGAACAGAAGATATCTCCCATCAGGAGACCAGGCTGCCTCCGACCCCGGATACGGTCCCGCCGCTACCGGGGATGGGAAAATATCAAGCTCACGCCAGTCTCCACTCTCCGTGTCTATCAGGAAAACGACAGGTGTAAACTTCCCTCCTCCCTCTTCCCGGTCACCAAATGTCAGAAGAACTCTTCCCCCCGGAGCCCAGTCAAGCTCGGAGAGAACAATCCCAGGTGGTTTTTCAATTTCCCGAATGTGTTCACCCTGAAGATCCAGCAAAAGCAATTGAGTTGCCCTGGGCAGAGAATCCCCTATTGATGCAACCACGGCCAGTTTTTCCCCATCTGGGCTCCACTGGGCATCCAGCGCCCAGCGCGGAAGCCCCCACTCCTTACCCAGGTCAATCTCTTTTATCACCCCTTTCCCTGTGTCCATCAGGAGGAAGTGCTCGCAATTGTAAACAGCCTGCCACTCCCCATCGGGAGAAACCGCCGTATCATATTTCCATCCACAGCCTGATCCCGGAGGGGCAAAGGAGGAAAAGGCAAGTTCTATCCCCTTCTCCGAAGGACTCATCACTTTGCCCACCAATCGCCCCTTTTCAGGGCTGTAAGCCATAGCGCCTTTCCCTTCAGGTGCCAGGACAACCGGTTGATATGCCCCAGAACCGATGACCTCTGCCTTCCCATCAATCGGGTGCCAGACCAGTTCCATCGTCTTCTCCTC
>DAOUCW010000033.1:0-2041 GCA_034431695.1 Anaerolineae bacterium
GGCATCCGGGAAAGAGGTTTTGTTTTTGCGTTTTCCCATGCCATGGGGTATACTCCCTCTGGAATGCCTTTAAGGGAGGGGGTAGCATGTGCGAGGCGAAGGCTTTCCTCGTGACCGATGACCACGAGGAAGAAATCATGCGGGATGTGGTCCTGCTCCAGCCGGAAGGCGAAAATTTCGTGCTGATCAATCTCCTGGGGGAACAGAAGATCGTCCGGGGGAACATAAAGCGCATTGATTTCCTCAAGCACACCATCGTCCTGGAGAAGAAGTAAGCCCGAGGTATGGAGGATCTGAGGGATTTCATCGCTCTTCTTGAAGAAGAAGGAGAGCTGGCCCGGATAAAGACGCCCGTCTCCCGGGAGCTGGAGATCACGGAGATAACCGATAGGGTTTGCAAGGGGCCCCACGAGTTCAATCGGGCCCTCCTCTTTGAGAACGTTGCAGGCTTTTCCACCCCCGTTGCGACCAATCTCTTCGGAAACGAGCACCGCATGGCTCTGGCTCTGCGGGTCGGGAGCCTGCGGGAGCTTGAGGAAAAGGTTGCAAGGCTCATAGCCCCTGAGCTCCCCACTTCCCTACCCGAAGCCTTCAGGCGGGGGAAGGAGCTGGCGGAAGCCCTGAAAGCGGTCGCCCCGCGGCCCAGAATCGTCAGGAGAAAAGCCCCGTGCCAGGAAGTGGTCCTCCGGGGAGAAGAGGCCAGCCTCTCAGCTCTCCCCATCCTCAGGTGCTGGCCGGGAGATGCCGGATACTACATAACTCTCCCCCAGGTCGTCACCCTGGACCCCGTCACGGGCAGGAGGAACGTGGGGATGTATCGCCTCCAGGTGGTGGATGAGCGGACCCTGCTGGTGCACTGGCAGCGACACAAGGGGGGTGCGGAGCATTCCAGAAAGGCCCTGGAGAAGGGCCAGGATAAAATCCCGGCGGCCGTCGTTTTAGGGGGAGACCCGGCAGCCATCTGGTGCGCCTCGGCGCCTCTGCCCCAGGATGTGGATGAATACCTCCTGGCCGGATGGATAAGGGGCAAACCCCTGGAGATGACCCCCTGCCTCACCCAGCCCCTGGAGGTCCCGGCCCATGCCGAAATCGTGATAGAAGGTTTCGTGGACCTCAAGGATGTGCGGGAGGAGGGGCCCTTTGGGGACCACACGGGCTATTACACCCCGCCCGAGCCCTTCCCGGCCTTCCACGTCACGGCCATCACCACCCGCAAGGATCCCATCTACCCCGCCACGGTGGTCGGCATACCGCCCATGGAGGATTACTGGATGGGCCAGGCCACCGAGAGGCTCTTCCTCCCGGTCATCCGGCTGATCCTGCCGGAAGTGGTGGACCTCCACATGCCGTCCGCTGGGGTATTCCACAACCTGGTCCTGGTCTCCATCCGCAAGCGCTACCCGGGCCAGGCCCGAAAGGTCATCTTCGGCCTGTGGGGGATGGGGCTCATGATGTTAGCCAAAGCCATCGTGGTTGTGGACGATTGGGTTGACGTCCGCAACTTGCAGGAAGTGGCATGGTATGCCCTGGGCAACGTGGACTGGAAGCGGGATGTGGTCGTGGTGGAGGGGCCGGTGGATCACCTGGACCACGCTGCTCCTCAGCACTCCTTCGGCGGGAAAATCGGGATAGATGCCACGGCCAAACTGCCGGAGGAAGGCCACCATCGCCCCTGGCCGGAGGTGGTGAGGATGAGCCCGGAAGTGAAGAGGGCAGTGGATGAGAAGTGGCCGGAGATCCTGAAGGCCCTCGGAGGGTGAATGCGGTCGGTGCGCCTTTTCCTGGAGATGATAAAATTCGAGCACACGATCTTCGCCCTGCCTTTCGCCTACCTGGGTATGCTTCTGGCTGCCGGTGGCTGGCCCACCTGGCATCAATTCCTCTGGATAACCGTGGCCATGGCTTCGGCCAGGACTTATGCCATGAGCCTGAACCGGCTCCTGGACCTGCCCTACGATGCCCGCAACCCCCGCACGGCCCAGAGGCCGCTGGTCACCGGAGCCCTGAGGCCCCGGGTCGCGTGGGCCGCGGTGTTCATCTC
>DAOUCW010000034.1:0-4179 GCA_034431695.1 Anaerolineae bacterium
GTGAAGCCTCTCCAGCACATCCACTTCCAGAGGAGCAAAATCCTCTACTTCCGCAAGTATTTCGGCCCCTTCTGGGGGCTCCTGCTCCACCTCTTCCTGGTGTTGAATTACCTCATCCTCTTCACCGAGGAGCTGGTCAAGTGGCTCCTCACGGGGAAGGAGCAGCACCGAAAAGGCATGGAAGGTTACCGGGAAGTTCTGCTATCAGGGTTATTCAGGGGGTGGGAAAGATGAAAGTCTGCTTTATCACGGGTGAATTCCCCCCTATGGAGGGGGGAGTAGGGGATTACACCAAAGAGCTTTCCCTGGCGATGGCTGCTCAGGGAGCCGAAGTATGCGTGATCACTTCATCGCAGGCCGCAGGAGCCAGCTTCCCTCCCCTCAGGATTTTCCCCGTCATAAGCCGGTGGGGATGGGGTAGCTGGGGCAAAATCCTGGAGCACATCCGCCGCGAAAAGCCCAATATCATCCACATCCAGTATCAGGCGGCCGCTTACAGGATGCACCCGGCCATAAACTTCCTCCCATGGCGCCTCCGGCTCCTCCCGCGTCGCCCCCTGATCCTCACCACCTTCCACGATCTGAGGGTCCCTTACCTCTTCCCCAAGGCCGGCATCCTCAGGGAATGGGTCGTAACCTGGATGGGGCTTGGGTGCGATGCCGTCATCGTCACCAATGTGGAAGACCTCCTCACCCTGCGGCGGAGGTTTGAGAACGCCCGCTTCCTCTCTCCTCCTCCCATCTACCACATACCCATTGGCTCCAACATAAGGCCCGAACTTCCCCCCGATTACCAGCGCGACCTCTGGCGAGCCCGCTGGGGCGTCGCAAAGGAGGACATCCTCCTCGGCCATTTCGGCTTCCTCAACGAGACCAAGGGGGTGGAAACCCTCGTCAGAGCCCTCCACCGGCTGGTGAGGGAAGGCTATCCGGTCAAACTCCTCATGGTTGGAGGGGAAACCGGCTCCAGCGACCCGACGAACGTGGAGTATGCCCGAAGGGTTAAAGCCCTGATAGAAGAGCTGGGCCTTGAAGATCGGGTCAAGTGGACCGGCTACACATCCCCCCAGGAGGTGTCGGCCAACTTGATGGCCTGCGATATCTGCGTGCTTCCCTACAGGGATGGGGTTTCCCTGAGGAGGGGGAGCCTCCACGCCGCGCTGATCCACGGCCTGCCAATCATAAGCACTCACCCGCGCGTCGCCGTAAGGGAACTGGTTGATGGGGAAAACATCAAACTCGTAAACCCCGATGATCCGGAGGACCTGGCTTCTGCCGTTGTGGAACTGAGCAGAGACCCGGCCCTCCGCCAGAAGCTCAGCGAGGGCGCGAGGAAACTCTCGGCCCTGTTCGGGTGGGAAGGCATAGCCGGTGAAACCCTCAAGGTTTACGCAAGCCTCACGGGGCGCCTTGCCTCACCTGTGGCCCAGTGGAGTTACGGGAACGGAGGATGAAAGATGCGGATGAGCAGGCTCTTCGGGCGAACTCTCAGGCAGGTGGAGGAAAAGGGGAGTTCGGGGTTGAGGCTCCTGGCCAGGGCGGGCTTCCTGCGGAGGGAACCCTTCGCTTTGCTCCCCCTGGGCTCCATTCTCGTGAGCAAGCTGCGAACCCTCTGGGAGGAAACGCTCGCCCCGGAGGCTCAGGAAGTGCTCTTCCCCCGCTGCGAGGCCTCTTCCCCGGAAGAACAGGCCCTGCGCCTTGCTTCCCGGGAGCTGGCATCATACCGGGAACTCCCCCTCTACCTCAAGGTGGAGGGGGAAGCAGGCGGAGCATCCCCCTTCTACCTGCCGGAGGGGAAGGCTTTCCTGCTGTTAGGGTTCCTGCCGGACGAGGAGATGGCCCGGGAAAAGACCGGCGAATGGGGTGAGAAGGTGGGGGAGCTGCTCAGGGTGTGCGGGCTGAAGAGCCCTCCCTTCTCCCCAAACGGAGGATGGGACTGGATCGTGCCGGATCCCGAGGGGGAAGAGGAGCTGGTGGTTTGCCCCGGCTGCGGGTATTCGGCTCCTCCGGCCTGGGCCAGGGTCCACGTGGAGCCCCTTCCGCCCGAAGAGCCGGAGCCAGTGCAGGAGGTGGAAACCCCCGGCTGCACCACCATTGAATCCCTGGCTTCCTTCCTCGGGGTCCCGAAGAGCAAAACGGCCAAAGCCGTTTTCTACACCCGGGAAGATGGAGGGATAGTCTTCGCCGTAATCCGGGGCGATATGGAGGTGAGCGAGGCGAAGCTTTCGGCGAAGATGGGATGGGTGAGGCTGAGGCCTTCCACGGAAGGGGAGTTGCTTTTCGCCGGAATAGTGCCGGGATACGCTTCCCCCATCGGTGTCAGGGGTGTGACGGTTGCAGTGGATAGCTCCCTCAGGAGCGGAGCCAATTTCGTGGCAGGGGCCAACCGCGAGGGCTACCACCTGAGAGGGGTCAACTACCCCAGGGATTTCCAGGCCGATGTGGAGGGGGATATAGCCCTGGCCAGGGCAGGCGATCGCTGCGCCTTCTGCGGTGCTGTTTTTGAAGCAGTGAGGGGCTTCCTGGTGGCCTCGTTCCGCCTCGTCGGCCCTGAGGGCACTTCCAGGCGCGGTCTCTCCTTCAATACGCCCGAGAAGAAGAAGGCAAACCCCTGGGTCGCCATCCTGGCTCTATACCCATACCGTATGCTGGAAGCGGTGGCCCAATCCAGCCGCGACGATAGAGGCCTCATCTGGCCCGAAGCACTGGCTCCTTTCCGGGTGCACCTCGTGGCCCTTGGGGGTGATGGCCTTCCGGAAGCGGAAAAGCTTTACGACCGGCTCAGGGAAGAAAAAATTGAAGTCCTCTTTGACGACCGGGACGAAAGCCCCGGGGTCAAGTTTGCCGATGCCGACCTCATCGGCCTGCCCTGGCGGGTGGTGGTGAGCAAACGATCCCTCTCCCAGGGAGGGGTTGAGGTCAAGAGGAGAGCCGAGCCCGGATCAAAGGTGGTTTCCCCGGAGGATTTCCTCAGAGAAGTTCAATCCGGTAGTCTATGATCTCAACCTGCGGGTAGTGCTCCGTTATCCACTCCACCACGTTGCTCAGGAGGCGATGGGCTGCTTCAGAACTGGTGGAGACGCACGCTATCCCGAGCTCGGCTCTCTGCCAGAAGTCCTGAGCCCCGATTTCGGCGATGGAGACGTTGAAGCTGGCCTGGACCCGCCGGATTATGGACTGTATTGTCCTCCTTTTGTCCTTGAGGGAACCGTTTCCGGGAAGGTGCAGTTCAAGGACGCAGGTTCCGATCACCAAGTCCAGCTTATCCTCTCTTCAGCCCAGCCTCTTGAATTCTCCCTGTCAATTCCGACGATGCCGTCCGGGCTTCCCCCGAGGTTGAAGAGGCGCCTCAGATCTGAGCCGTCGGGCCTGATGGCCCAGATGGCCCACTCCCCTCCCCGGTTGGAGAGGAAAGCTATGTAGTTTCCATCGGGTGACCAGGTTGGAAGGCCGTCAATGGCAGGGTCTCTGGTCAGGCGCTTGAGGCCGGTGCCGTCGGAATTGACGATGTAGATCTCCCAGTTGCCATCCCTCATGGACATGAAGACAACTTTGCGGCCGTCAGGGGAAGCTTCCGGCGCAGCATCGGTTGGATCGGTTGTAAGGCGCCTGACGATAACCCCGCCGGGGGTTATTATGAATAGGCCGCACTCACGGCACTGCCGGGCCGCGTAAACGATGGTGCCATCGGGCATCCAGGATGGGTATTCTCCGAAAACTGGGCCGTAAATCCCGCCGATTTCGGCCATGATCACGCCGTAGCCCTGGGGGGTTGTGATGTAGATGCGGGGGATGCGGTCCGGATCCTGACGGGAGTGGAAAGTGAAGGCTCTATCATCAAAGGACCAGCTCGGGCGAGCGGCCTCGGCAAACCAGTTGGAGCCCTGGATGTTCCACCAGTCCCCTCCGATGACCTGGCCGAATATCCCGCGCCTGGCGTTATCCCAGGAGCGGTAAGCTATACGGGTGCCATCGGAGTTGAAATCGGGCTGGCTGGCCTGCTCCAGAAGCTTCCTGCGGCCTGAGCCGTCAACATTGGCCACATAAATATCGTAGGTCTGGCGGGCAGGATCGTAAAGGGGGAAAGCTATTCTGCCCTTCAGGGCAACGGGCCTGGGCGATGGTGAAGGGGTTGGGGTGGCTTCGGGCAGAGGGGTGGGGGTTGGCGTGGCTTCGGGC
>DAOUCW010000035.1:0-1592 GCA_034431695.1 Anaerolineae bacterium
GGGGATATCCATCGGGCGGCGAGCTGCTCCGGCGACGAACACACCCTCGCGGCTGGGCCGGTATGGTTCATCGGGGTGCGTCACCGGGAACCCCCACCTGTCCAGCTCGATCCCGAGCTTCTCAAGCCCCTTCGGTGCCTCAAACCCGACGGCCAGGACCACCAGGTCAAAGGCTTCCTCCCTGAATTTCCCATCCTCGGCTATGTAACGGATGAGGAGGTCCTTCTCGGGGTGGCGCTCAACCACGGAGGAGACCATGCTCCGGATGTATCGGACGCCCGGGGTCTGCTGGACCCGCCGGATATACTGGTCGTAAACCTTGCCGATGGGCCTTACGTCCATGTAAAAAACGGCGATGTCAAGGTCGGGATTGTGCCTTTTGGCCAGGGTTACCTGCTTGGCAGTATACATGCAGCAGACTGATGAACAGTATCCCTTGCCGATGGCGGGGTCTCGGGAGCCCACGCAATGGATGAAAGCGATCCTCTTGGCGGGCTTGCCGTCCGATGGTCGGATCAATTGCCCGTGGGTTGAGCCGGAGAAGCTCACCATCCGCTCGAATTCAAGGCTGGTCAGGACGTTGGGGAAGATCCCGTAGCCGAACTCAGCCCTCCTCCGGGGGTCAAAGGGTTCGTAGCCCGCCGCCACCACGACTGAGGCCACGGAGAGCTCCGAGGTCCTGGGTTGCATGTTCAGGTCAATGGCCCCGGTGGGACAAACCTCAACGCACTTTCCGCACCGGGTGCAGTAATCCATATCAATGACGTAAGTGGGAGGGATTGCTCTCAGGGGTGGCCTGTAGATGGCTTTCTGAGGTGAGAGCTTGCCCTCGTAGGGGTGAGGGCGCTCTTCAGGGCAGACTTCGGCGCAGCGGTTGCAGAGGATGCACTTTTCCTCGTAGACGTAGCGGGGCTTGTGGAGGATCCGGGCGGTAAAGTCTCCCGCCTGGCCCTCCAGGGCTTCCAGCTCAGCGTAGGGGATGATGTGGATGTTCGGGTGCCTGACGCTTTCAAAGGTGGGGCAGAACCGGGGCGAAGGGTAAGGTTCAAGGTAGCACAGGCCGCAGGAGTCCGTTGGGAAGGTGTAATCCAGCAGGTGAAGGGAACCTCCTATGCCTGGTTCCTTGTCCAGCAAATAAACCTCCACTCCCGATTCAGCCAGGAAAAGGGCTGTCTCCATGCCGGCAATCCCCGCTCCGATAACGAGAACTTTGCTGGTGTTGCTGGCCCTCATTGGTCTTTCCCCCCGTTGTGGATTTGTGGTTCCGGCAATTCCTCTTTATCGTAAAGGATAAGGGCATCATCCGTCAAGTCCATGCTTCCCCTCGTTCATCCTACCACTTTCTCCACCATCGCCAGATACTGGATTGGAGTGAAATTGCGGACCCGCGAGGCCTTGTTTGGGCAAACCATGGCGCAGGCTCCGCAACCCTGGCAAAGGGCAACGTTCACGGTGGCGAACTTCCTCCAGGGGTGGAGGGAGCGGGCTCCATACGGGCAGGCCTCCACGCACAGGCCACAACCTGAGCAAAGGTCCTCCACGACGTAGGCGACCGTGGGCTCCTGGACGAGCTCCCGCTGGGCGAAAAGCCC
>DAOUCW010000036.1:0-4273 GCA_034431695.1 Anaerolineae bacterium
GGATCCGGGAAATCTCCAGTTTGTGCGGCTCCCTCACGTCAATCAGACGGATGCGCTCCCCGTTCCGGAGCCTTTCCGCTAACTCCTTCGCCCCGATTTCCCAGCGCTCGTCAAGGGTGACCGTCTCGCGATCGTGCCCCGGCACACCGCAGAATTCCTCGTAATCTATCAGCCCCGTAATTTCGGGGTTCTCGCCGCAGATTTTGCATCGGGGATTCTTGCGCAGCTGGACAACCTCAAAGGACATCTCCAGGGCATTGTAGAGGAGCAGTTTCCCGATCAGAGGTTCACCGATGCCCAGGATTAGTTTGATGGTTTCGGTAGCCTGGAGGGTGCCAATGGTCCCCGGGAGGACCCCGAGCACTCCACCTTCTGCGCAGGAAGGAACAGACCATGGTGGGGGAGGTTCAGGAAATATGCACCGGTAACAGGGGCCGCGTCTTGCATCAAACACGCTCACCTGCCCGTCAAAGCGGAAGATGGAGCCGTAAACGTAGGGTTTACCCAGCAGCACGGAGAGATCGTTGACCAGGTAGCGGGTGGGGAAGTTATCGGTGCCATCAACGATCACGTCGTAATCTCTGGCTATATCCATAGCGTTGGCTGAGGTGAAAGGCTCATCGTAGATTTCCACACGGATGCGGGGGTTAATGTCCAGAATTCTATCCCGGGCGGAGAGGACTTTGCGCTGGCCCAGACGGCTGGTCCCGTGGATGATTTGCCGCTGCAAATTGGACTCGTCAACCACATCGTAATCCACAAGCCCTATGCGTCCAACTCCGGCCGCAGCCAGATACATGGCTACAGGCGAACCAAGTCCCCCCATTCCTACAATGAGCACTGAAGCCGCCTTCAACTTCTTTTGCCCCTCTAAACCCACTTCCGGAATGAGGAGGTGGCGGGAGTAACGCAGTATTTCCTCATGGCTGAGGGACGGCAGATCCGCGCCGTGGTTCTCCCTTCCCATCCTGCCCCCTCTAAAAAGAGCTTTCCGCTCTTAAATTATATCAGGTTTCAGCGCTTCAAGGAAGTGCCTTTCCCGGTGGCTAAGGGATGACCACAGGGTTTGAAGCCCTTTTCATGCTGAAGCTTGGGGACAGAGCTGCACCGCTTTGCGAGGGTGGGCAAATAGCGGGGTTTAAAAGCTTTCCAAGATGTATCGGGCTATCACGAGGCGCTGGATCTCGCTTGTGCCCTCGCCTATGGTGGTCAGTCTGGCATCACGGTAAAATCTCTCCACCGGATAATCCCTGGTGTAGCCGTAGCCCCCGTGTATCTGGATGGCCTTGTAGCATGCTCTCACGGCCGCTTCGGAGGCGAAGAGCTTGGCCATGGCCGCCTCTTTGGTGAACCGCTGTCCCCGGTCCTTGAGCCAGGCCGCTCTGTAGACGAGGAGCCTCGCTGCTTCCAGTTCGGTGGCCATATCGGCAAGCATCCACTGGATGGCCTGGAATTCGGCGATGGGCTGACCGAACTGAACTCTCTCTTTGGCGTATCTTGCTGCCGCTTCCAGGGCCGCCATCCCCAGGCCCACGGCCATCGCTCCGATCCCTATCCTTCCCCCATCCAGGGTGATGAGGAACTGTTTATAGCCTTCGCCTTCTTTGCCCAGGAGGTTTTCTTTAGGCACCCGGCAGTTCTCAAAGATGAGCTCCGATGTGACTGAACCCCTGAGGCCCATTTTGTCCTCTTCCCTTCCGACACGGAAGCCGGGAGTGCCTTTCTCCACTATGAAGTTGGAGATCCCTTTCTTCCCCTTTGCGGGGTCGGTAACTGCAGCTATCACTACCACATCGGCTACGGAACCATTCGTTATGAAGATTTTCTGGCCGTTTATTACCCACTCATCTCCATCGAGGACAGCCCTGGTCTTTATGGCAGCGGCGTCACTGCCTGCTCCCGGTTCCGTCAGGCCAAAGGCCCCTATTTTCTCCCCCCTGGCCATGGGGATGAGGTATTTCCTCTTCTGCTCTTCAGTCCCGAAGAGGTAGATCGGCGTGCAGGCCAGGGATATGTGGGCGGAGTATGTTATGGCCACTGAGCCCGAGGCCCTGGCGATCTCCTCCACCGCTATGGCGTAGGATATGGCATCGCCGCCAGCTCCGCCGTATTCCTCGGGGAATGGCAAACCCATAAGGCCCAGTTCGGCCATTTTCCTCACGATGTCCCAGGGGAATTCGCCCTTCTGGTCTATTTCGTGGGCCCTGGGCATTATCTCCTTCTCGGCGAATTCCCTCACGCTCTTGCGGAAGATCTCCTGCTCCTCGGTGAGGGCGAAATCCATCTCAGATCCTCCTATTTGGTCTCAAAGATCCAGCGGTCGGTATCGCGGGTGTAGGAGAGGATTTCGGAGGGGTGGAAGAAGAGGTTTATCTCTTTTTCGGCCGTCTCTGCGGAGTCTGAGCCGTGGATGAGGTTCCGGCCGATTTCAAGGGCAAAATCGGCCCGAATAGTGCCGGGGGAGGCCTCAGCGGGGTTGGTGGCTCCCATGGTTTTCCTGACGATCTCAATTGCTCTGGGCCCTTCCACCACCATGACCACCACAGGGCCTGAGGTTATGTATTTTATCAGGCTTTCAAAGAAAGGCTTCCCTTCGTGGACGGCATAGTGGCGACGGGCCAGGTCTTCATCCATCTGGATCATCTTCATGGCCACGATCTTCAGCCCTCTGTTCTCAAGGCGGGAAATGATGGTGCCTATCAGACCCCTTTGAACTCCGTCGGGCTTTATTATGATCAGGCTTCTTTCCATGGCTCTTCCTCCCCGGAGTGCTTCATTGTTTCAGAGCTTTGCGGTAAAATTCCAGGGCCTTGTCCAGAAGGCCTCTATCCCGGTAAATATCGCCCAGGAGCTCGAAGAGCCCTGAGGTGCTCACGCCTCTTTCCAGAGCTTCCTCCAGGTCTTTCAGCACTTCTTCCTGGAGTTTTTTGTTCCTCGCCAGCTTCCGGTAATATCGGAGTGCCTCCTCCCAGGCTCCTTCCCGAGCATGTAGCCTGGCGGCTTCAAGGAGTTCCTCGCCCTTTCTGGGCTTTGGAGGCGGGGTAACTTCTGCAACTTCGGCGGGCATTTCAGCAGGTTTTACCTCTTCCAGAGGCATTTCCTCCAGGGCCATTTCGGCCTCGAGAGCGAGGGCCATTTCCATCTCTTCCTCAAGGATGCTCTCGGCCAGGGGCTTCAGGCTTTCTATCCAGGAAGGAGGTATGACTTCGGGAGCAGGAGGCGCTTCCTCTTTCTCGGTGGGAATGGGGATTTCTTCCGGTTTAGGCGCAACTTCCTCGGCAACGATTTCCCTTTCGAGCCAGGGTGGCATTTCTTCGGTGATCTCCGCCTCGGGCCAGGCCGGGGCCTCTTCCAGTTCTGGCCCGGGGGGTGGAGCCTTTTCGGCAACGATTTCCTCTTCGGGGATTTCGGCTTCGGGCCAGGCGGGGGTGGGGATTTCTTCTGCCGGGGCTTCTTCCAGTCCCAGCTCGGGAGGTGCAGCCTCTTCAGCAGCGAGTTCTTCCTCAAGCCAGGGTGGGATCTCCTCGGAGATTTCTTCCTCAGGCCAGGCGGGAGCGGGCATCTCTTCCGCCCCAGGAGGTGCAGCCTCTTCGGGAGCTATCTCTTCCCTGAGCCAGGGCGGGATTTCTTCGGGGATTTCTTCCTCGAGCCAGGCGGGAGCAGTGGTTTCTTCGGGTTCCTTCAACCAGGGGGGAACTTCCTCAGCAGCTTCTTCAAGGGGTGCGGCCTCTTCCTTAAGCCAGGGAGGCAGTTCCTCAAGGGGCAATTCTTCGCTGATTTCTTCTTCAAGCCATGGCGGCAGCTCCACGGGGGCTTCCTCTTCAGGGATGGCTGCTTCCTCCTCGGGCCGCGGCGGGATTGCCTCCTCAGGAGCTGCTTCTGCTATCCCTTCCTCGGGGGCTGTTATTTCCTCAACCTCCGGGGCAGGCGGTGCTTCTTCCGCCAGTTCAAACATCTCAGGCCAGATGGGAACCTCTTTCTTCGGAGGAGGAGCGGGGACGAGTTCAGGCCTGGGGATTCTGACACGGCGGGGTTTAAGGGGGCTATCCTTCCCGAAAAGCTCCCACGCTTTCTTGTTCAGCGGGTCGAGGGCCTGGGCCACTTCCAGCCTCAATCTGGCTTCGCTCGTATTTATTGAGCTGAGGAGGTAGCCCAGAATCAGGTTGGCCTTGAGGCAGTTGGGCAACAAATCCAGCACCTCAAGGCAGGTCTGGGCGGCCTCCAGGCGCTTGCCCATCCGCCACTGGGCTTCAGCCAGGCTCATGCGTATATC
>DAOUCW010000037.1:0-6640 GCA_034431695.1 Anaerolineae bacterium
TGGGCCAGCGCCACCGGAATTATGCCCCGGGACCGACCCCGGAAGGAGGCCACATCGCCGGCAGCGTAGACATCCGGAGCGGAAGTGGCCATCCTCTCGTCCACCACGATGCCTCCTTCTACCCTGAGGCCAGCTTCCAGGGCCAGCCTAACATTGCACTGAACTCCGGCAGCTATGACTGCGAGCTGCGCCGGGAATTCCCGGCCATCCCGGAGGAGGACCCCCCTCACCTCTCCATTTCCCAGGATGGCACGGGTTTCAGCCGAGACGGCTATCTCTATGCCCATTTCTTCCATCAGCCTTTGCAGGACGGAGGCTCCTTCTTCGTCAAGCTGGCGGGGGAGGAGGTGGTTGTTCCGCTCCAGGACCACAACGGAAAGGCCCAGTGCCCTCAGAGCCTTCGCTGTTTCAAGGCCGAGCAATCCACCTCCGATCACGACGGCCTTCTGGCACCGTCCGGCGTAATCCTTTATAGCGTGAGCGTCGTCCAGAGTGCGGAGGGTGAAAACTCCTTTCCGGTCGGTGCCTTCCAGGGGAGGGACGAAAGGCGTGCTCCCGGTGGCCAGGAGGAGTTTCCTGAAGGAGTATTCCCGTCCATCGGCCGTCTCTACGCTCTTGCGATCGGGGGAAAGCCGAACTATGGGGGTGTTAAGGTGCACCTCTATGCCCTGGCTCTCATACCAGGAAGGTGGGTGGACAAACAGTTCTTTTTCGGTTATTTCTCCTGCGATGAAGGCCGGCAGGCGTGGGCGGTAGTAATAATGGTAAGGTTCTGCGGTGAAGACGTGGATCTCTCCCGCCTTGCGTTTTGCCAGCTCCACCGCGGCTGTCGTCCCAGCCACACCGTTGCCTATGATGACCAGGTCCAAAGAACCGGTTTTCATAGGGCTCCTTTAATCAGGCGGGCGAATTTGGCTCCGAATTCTTCTCCTTTCCTGAGGTCTTCGGGACCGGGTCTGCCGGGGAAGGTTATGGAATCAACCAGTTCCCATTTGAGGGGTTCAATGATTTCCTTCAGCCTCCTGAGGGCCCCGCCGCTCCATCCATAGCTTCCGAAGTAGGCCACCTTTTTGTTCATCACGCGCTTGAGGGCGGCTATGTCCAGGACATGGGCAACAGGCGGGAAGAGTTCTCCTTCGTAGGTCGGCGCACCGATTATGACGCCCTGGCGCGTCCACAGGTAGGGCAGGATGTAAGCGGGGTGGGTTCGGGCAGCATCAAATATCTCCACCGGGACCCCTTCCCGGGATACCCCCTGAGCCACCGCGTTCATGAATTTTTCGGTGTGGCCATACATGGAGCCATAGATTAAGGTGATGGCGGGTTCACCGGGGGAGGAGGCATAGCTTGCCCAGAGGCGGTAGAGTTCAACTATGGTGGAGGGGCTCCTGCGCCAGATGAGGCCGTGGGACGGAGCTATGATATCCACCTGGAGATCCCTCAGCTTTTCAATAGCTCTGAGGACCGGGCCACTGAATTTGGCCACTACGGTGACGTAATAACGGAGGGCTTCTTTCTTGTAGAATTCCAGATCTGGACACTCATCGTCGAAAATGGCTCCCCTCATGGCCCCGTATCCTCCGAAGGCGTCGCAGGAAAAGAGGATGTGGGAGTCGGCTTCGTAGGTCATCATAGTCTCAGGCCAGTGGACGAAAGGGGTGTGGAGGAAGCGGAGGGTTCGCCGGCCCAGGGACAGAGTTTCCCCATCCTCAACGACTTTGACGTTCTCGGTGATGCCGAAGAAGTTCCTGAGGAGTTCGGCTCCTCTTGGGCTGACGATTATAGTGGCTCTGGGGGAAATCTGGCGGAAGGTGTAGAGGGTGCCGGTGTGGTCGGGCTCCATGTGGTTTATCACGATGTAATCAATTTCGGAGGGGCTGGTGACTTCGGCTATGTTGGCGAAAAATTCATCGGTTTTGAAGCTTTTGGCCAGGTCAATGAGGACCTTCTTCTCGTCCAGGACGAGGTAGTAGTTGTAAGAAACTCCCTCCCTGTCTATGGGCCAGAGGCCCTCGAAGAGGTCGGTGGTGCGATCGTTTATGCCCACCCAGAATATGCCGGGTGCTATTGCGACCGGAGGCATGAATGAGTTCCCCCTCTTCAGTCAAGGGGCTGGAACATATCCTTTGTGGCTCCGCAATCGGGGCAGACCCAGTCATCGGGGAGTTGTTCAAAAGGTGTTCCGGGAGGAATGTTCCGGTCAGGGTCACCTTTGGCGGGGTCGTAAACGTAACCGCAAACGGTGCATTCATACTTCTTCATGGCTGGCCTCCTTAATCTGTCCTTCAGAGCGCTGGGGGCAACTTGCTCCCCGCACTGGTTTGTGAGAATTATAACTAAGCCGATTAAATTTGTCAAGAAATTCCTGCGCTTTGGGCAACGGCCGCGTTCAGTTCAGCATCTTCTCCAGAGGGAGGGCTTCCTTCTGGAAAGCGGCCTTCGGTTCCAGGTGGATCTGGCCTTCCCGGACGTCAACCACCACGGTGTCGCCCATCTTGAAGCGGCCTTCAAGGATGGCTTCGGAGAGGGGCTCTTCCACGTAGCGCTGGATGGCTCTCTTGAGGGGTCGGGCACCGAAGTTGGGGTCGTAGCCTTTTTCGGCCAGGAACTCCCTCGCTTCCTCAGTAAGCTCTATGGATAGTTTCTGTTCCTCCAGCCTCTTGGCCAGCTTGCCGATCTCCAGGTCCACGATCTTCTTGATGTCCTCTTTAGTCAGGGGCTTGAAGACGATTACAGCGTCAACGCGGTTCAGGAATTCGGGGCGGAAGGTGCGCTTGAGTTCGGCCAGGACCTGCTCCTTCATGGCCTCGTAGCGGGTCTGGATGTCTTTGACCTCGTCCCTGGTGGCCCTGAAGCCGAGGGCTGCAGCCTTGTTGAGCCTTTCAACGCCGATGTTGGAGGTCATGATTATGATGCAGTTGCGGAAGTCAACCTTCCGACCGCGGCCGTCCGTGAGGTGGCCCTCTTCCATTATCTGGAGGAGGATGTTGAAGACTTCGGGGTGTGCTTTCTCTATTTCGTCCAGAAGGATGACGCTGTATGGGCGGTGGCGGACGGCTTCGGTGAGTTGTCCTCCTTCTTCATAGCCCACATAGCCGGGAGGAGCCCCGATGAGGCGGGAGACGGTGTGGCGTTCCATGAATTCGGACATGTCTATCTGGATGAGGGCATCCTCTTTGCCGAACATGAACTCCGCCAGGGCCTTCGCCAGCTCGGTTTTACCAACACCGGTTGGCCCCAGGAAGATGAAGGTCCCGATCGGGCGGCGGGGGTCTTTGAGGCCGGCCCTCGCCCTCCGGACGGCCTTGGCTACGGTTTCAATGGCCTCGTCCTGACTGACGATGCGCTTGTGGAGTTCCTCCTCCATCCTGAGGAGGCGCTTTGTCTCCTCTTCCGCCAGGGAGGTCACCGGGATACCCGTCCACATGGAGACGACTTCGGCAATGTCCTCGGGGGTTACCAGGGGGAGGTCTTCCGAGAGGTCCAGTTCCTCCCTCAGGTCGGATATGCGCCTTTCCAGTTCCACTTCTTTGAGGCGCAGGGCGACGGCTTCTTCGTAATCGCCGAACTCCAGGATTTCCTCTTTCCTCTGGCGTATTTGCCTCAGAGTCCGGAACAATTCGTTGAGCTGGCGAGCGTAGGGGGATTTATACATCCGGACCCTTGCGGCGGCTTCGTCTATCAGGTCAATGGCCTTATCGGGAAGGTAGCGGTCGGTTATGTATCGGACGGAGAGGCGGACGGCGCTGAGGATGGCTTCATCAGTTATTCTGACTTTGTGGTGGGATTCGTATCGGCTCCTGATGCCCTTCAGGATTTCAATGGTTTCCTGGGGTGTCGGCTCGGCCACGTAGACGGGCTGGAAGCGCCGTTCAAGGGCTGCATCTTTTTCTATGTATTTGCGGTAGTCATCGGGGGTTGTGGCACCGATGCACTGGAGTTCGCCCCGGGCCAGGGCAGGCTTCAGGATATTGGCGGCATCCACGGCTGAGTTGGCGGCGCCTGCCCCCACCAGCATGTGCATTTCATCAATGAAGAGGATGACGGGAGAGCGGCGGATTTCTTCAATGACTTTCTTGAGGCGTTCTTCAAACTGCCCCCTGTAGATGGTTCCGGCGACCAGCGCACCCACATCCAGCATCACCACTCTTTTGTCCAGGAGGGGCTCCGGGACTTCTCCCGCCACTATGCGCTGGGCGAGTCCTTCCACGATGGCGGTCTTTCCTACCCCCGGCTCCCCTATAAGGGCAGGGTTGTTCTTGGTGCGCCGGGCCAGGATCTGCATAACCCTTTCAATTTCCTTCTCCCGGCCTATGACCGGGTCAAGCTTGCCTTCAGCGGCCAGGGCTGTGAGGTCCACCGAGAGCTGGTCCAGAAGGGGAGTTGTGCTCTCAGGAAGACGCGGGGAAGGTTGAGGCTTGCTTTCAATCAGAAGCTTCGTGGTCTGACGCCTTATGGCTTCCAGGTCAACTCCCAGGTTGCGGAGGACTTCTATGGCCAGTCCCTCTTCTTCCTTGGCCAGGGCCAGGAGGAGGTGCTCCGTTCCAACGTAGTTGTGGCCCAGGCGGCGGGCTTCGTCCATGGCCAGGGCGAGGACCCGTTTGGTCCTCGGGGTGAGGGTGAGCTGGGTTGGGGCATGCCTTCCGGGCTTGATGAGCCTCTCCAGGCTGCGGCGGACGTGGGCGGGGTTCACTCCAAGTTCCTCCAGAACCTTGACCGCCACACTGTCTTTATCGTGCAGCAGACCCAGGAGGAGGTGTTCGGTCCCGATATAACTGTGGTTGAACCTGATGGCCTCTTCCTGGGCCAGCTTCAGGACTTTTCGTGCCTGCTTGGTGAATTTCTCCAGCTTATCCCCCATAATTCCTCCGGGAAAATTCTTCGTAATCCTTGCGCCAGTCTTCACTGGATCTGTTGTGCTCCGCCACCCTCTTGAGGCTCAGGCCCATCCGGCGGTGGACCGGGTCGAGGCTTATTATCTGGAGGCGCAGGACGTCCCCAACTTTCACCACCTCTTTGGGGTGGCTGATGCGCTGGAACGAGAGTTCGGAGATGTGGATCAGGCCTTCCACTCCCTCTTCTATCTGGACGAAAGCTCCGAAAGGCGCCAGCCTGGTGACGGTCCCTTCCACGAATTGCCCAACCCGGTATTTCTCTTCCACCATGCTCCAGGGTTCGGGCTGGAGCCGCTTGAGGCTCAGGCTGACTTTGCCCCTTTCTCTGTCCACTTCCAGAACGTAGACTTCCACCTTATCCCCGACCCTGACAACCTCGCTCGGGTGGGAGACTTTGGTCCAGGAGAGTTCGGAAAGGTGGATCAGGCCTTCAATTCCTCCAATATCCACGAAAGCCCCGAATTCGCAAATCCCGGTGACGACCCCCGTGCATATATCCCCTTCCTGCAGCTCCCGGATGAGGCGGGTCCTCTGTTCGTTCCGCCATTCCTCCATTGCCAGCCTTTCCGAAAGGATGATGCGGCCCTGCTCCCTCTGGGCTTCCATCACCTTCAATTTTATCTTCTGCCCCACCAGCTCCGATAGGACTTTTGTCCTTGAACTGCCCCTGTGGTTGCGGTAGTGAGAGGGGTCAACCTGGGAGATGGGGACGAAACCTTTGAGCAGCCCGATCCTGACCAGCAGGCCACCCTTGTTGTAATCAATCACTTCGGCTTCAAAGGTGGCATTCGTGCGCTTTAGCTCTTCAACATAATCCCAGTCGGCCTCGTATTTGGCCCTGAGGATGGATACGACCGCCTGGTTTGTATCGGTCTCGGGCCTTATGATGCAGACGGGTATTTCATCGCCTTCCTTGTAATTCTTGAGGATTTCGCGGGCTGGTCCCGTCAGTTCCCTGTGGTGGAGAACGGCCTCGGTTTTGGTGCCGATGTCCACCAGCACCTCATTGGGCGATATTTTCACAATGACCCCTTTGACTATGCTTCCGGGGGCTATGTGAGGGATCTCAAGGAGTTCCTGGAGAATTTCCGTCGTTTCCATAAAGCCCTCCCGGCCTCGCTGGTTCGTCAACTGCCATCGGCTGAAACCGACGGCTTGCCGTAGCGGGATAAGTATCCCGCCCGACAATAGGCCGGTTGACGGCGGCCCTGCCCTGACAATATGCCAGGGCGATTCTTCAAAAAAGCCCGTTCAAGCCGTTTCCTCCCCGCCAGCAGGGAGTGCCTTCGGGCATCCCGAACAAAATTGTAACTCAAGGGAAAAGAGGTATCAAAGGCACATCCCTTTGTCGGCTGAAGCCGACAGTCTCCTGCGCTCGATTTTCATGATGTATTATAGACAAATCGGAGCCAAAAGGCAAAAAACCGGACTCGCCGGCCGCACTGAGCCGGAGGTGTGTCCTCAGGGGGCTCATGCCCCGGGCAGAACCTCCGCAGGTTAAAAAGCGAAGCTGGCGAAGAGGAAGAGAGCAGCGGTGATGAGCAGAATCACAGCTCTGGCCGATCTCAGGGATGGGTCGGCCCGGAGGGCAGGGATGAGGGACCTGAAGAGTCTCACCCCGCCCGCCATCGTCCCAGATCCTCCGGCCAGAACAAGGAGGCTCTCCGATGTCCCAAGGTGCTTCAGGGCCATAGCTGTGGCGGGGAAGCCCGGCGTCAGCGGCAGGCCCGACACGGCCAGGAGGC
>DAOUCW010000038.1:0-4731 GCA_034431695.1 Anaerolineae bacterium
GAGCGAGGAGTGGCTGCACCTTCGGAGGAGGAAACAGCCAGAGCGAGCCATTACGATCCGTTCGGGCGTTGAGGTGCGGCAGAAGGTCTACAAAGCCCCGGGGGGCCTCATCAGAGCAACTGTTGAAGTGCGGGAAGGGGTGATCACCGATGTGACCTTCTCCGGCGATTTCTTCTTCTACCCTGCCGATCGGCTTTCCGAACTTGAGAAGGCCCTTCTGGGGACGAGGGTTGAGGATGCCGAGGAAACCATCGCCCGTTTCTACCAGGAGCATGGGGTGGAGAGCCCTGGAGTCACCCCGGCCGATTTCGCCATGGCCCTGAATCCATGAGGAGGCAAGATGGGAGAAGCCATTGACCTTGCAACCATTGACCGAACCTTGGTGCAGAAAGTCATTCCCGGCGAGTGGGAGAAGATGCTCTCCTGCATCCAGTGCGGCACATGTTCTGCTTCTTGCCCCACGGCTTACGCAATGGACTACACCCCGCGCCAGTTGTGGCAGATGGTCAAGTGGGGACTAACGAAAGAGGTGCTGACCAGCCGCACCTTCTGGCTCTGCACGGTCTGCAAATCCTGCCAGGTTCGCTGCCCCCGGGGCATCCCTATTACCGACACCATGGTGGCCCTCAGGGAATACATCCACCGCCAGAGGTTAGCAGCACCCGACCTGCTGTTGAAAGTGAGCCAGACAGTTACTGCTCAACACAATATCTCTGGAGATGACAATGCTAACCGCTTGGTGTGGAGCCAGAATCTGCCCGACCCACCAGTCGGCGTGCGGCCTCTCAGACGAACGGCAGAAGTCGTCTACTTTGTGGGTTGCGTGAGTTCGTTCTATCCTCGTGCATATTCCATCCCCCAGGCCATGGTAAAGGTGCTGGAGCGGGCAGAGGTAGAGTTCACCACCCTGGGTGGGGAGGAATGGTGCTGCGGGTATCCACTCTACGCGGCCGGAATGAGGGAGCAAATGGTGGAACTCGCCCGGCACAACCTGGAACAGGTGCGAATGGTGGGGGCAAAGGTCGTTGTCTTTACCTGCCCTTCCTGCTACTACGCCTGGTCCCACCTTTACCCGGAGATGGTGGACACCTCAGGGTTGAGGATGACCCACGCCACTGAGTTCATAGCAGAACTGCTGGCGGGTGAGAGAATGAAGCTGGGGCCGGTGGAGGAAGTGGTCACATACCACGACCCATGTGACCTGGGGCGCAAGAGCGGCGTATACGACCCTCCCCGGGAAGTGTTAGCCCGCATTCCGGGGTTGGAGCTGCGGGAGATGTCAATGGCCCGCCAGAGTGCCCTCTGTTGTGGCGGTGGCGGTGATGTTGAAATGGCCGATCCCAGCGTCACGATGGGAGTCGCCGCAAAACGACTGGCCCAGGTCCAGGCCACAGGGGCCAGCATCGTCGCCTCCGCCTGCCAGCAGTGCAAGCGCACGCTCCAGGAGGCGGCGCGGCAGAACCGCATCCGCGTGCGGGCAATGGACGTGGTGGAACTGCTCTGGCAATCCATTCAGGCAGCAGAATCCTGAAAGGAGCATTTGCCATGGAACGACCGCGCATCGGCGTCTACATCTGCGAATGTGGTGTCAACATCTCGGCCACGGTGGACGTTAACGCTGTGGCGGAGATGGCTTCAAAGCTCCCCGGTGTCGTCGTCGCCCGGGTCTACAAATACATGTGCTCAAAACCGGGCCAGCTCATGATTCAGGAGGACATCCGCAACCTGGGCCTGAACCGGGTGGTGGTGGCTTCCTGCACCCCCAGGATGCACGAGCCGACATTCCAGCAGGCTCTGGAAGCCGCCGGCCTCAACCCCTACTACTTTGAGATGGCCAACATCCGGGAGCATGTCTCCTGGATAACCAGAGACAGGGAAGAGGCTACCGAGAAAGCCAAGAGGCTCGTCCGGGCGGCCGTGATGCGGGGCGCTTTCCACCAGCCCCTTGAACCCCGGCGCGAACCCATAACAAAGGCGGCCCTTGTGGTCGGCGGGGGGATCGCCGGCATCCAGGCTGCCCTCTCCATCGCCGATGCCGGCTATCAGGTCTATCTTGTGGAAAGGGAGCCATCCATTGGCGGCCACATGGCCCAGCTTGACAAGACCTTCCCCACCCTTGACTGCAGCACCTGAATCCTCGGGCCCAAGATGACGGATGCCGGTCGGCATCCCAACATCACCCTCCTGACCTACAGCGAAGTGGAAGATGTAGCCGGATACATTGGCAATTTCACCGTAAAAGTCCGGAAGAAGGCCCGGTCGGTGCGGGAAGATGTGTGCACCGGCTGCGGACTGTGCCAGGAGAAGTGCCCGGTCAAGGTCGTGGACACCGCCTTTGAAGCCGGGATGGGCAAGCGGAAGGCCATCTACCGCCCCTTCCCCCAGGCCATCCCCAATATCCCCGTGATCGACCGGGAGAACTGCCTTTGGTTCACAAAGGGCCGGTGCGGAGCCTGCAAGAAACTCTGCCCCGCCGGAGCCATTGACTTTGACCAGCAGGATGAGATCCTGGAACTGAAGGTGGGGGCCATCGTGGTGGCCACAGGCTTCGCCATGTGGGATCCCACCAAGCTCCCCCAGTATTCCTACGGCCTTTCCCCCAACATAATTACAGGGCTGCAGTTTGAGAGACTCGTGAGCGGGACAGGCCCCACCGGAGGGCAGATCCTTACGGCAGAGGGCAAGAAGCCGGAACGGGTGGCCATAATCCACTGCGTGGGAAGCAGGGACGTGAATGCCCACCCCTACTGCTCCCGCATCTGCTGCATGTATTCCCTCAAGCACGCCCACCAGGTCCGGGATCACACCGGTGCTGAAGTTTACGAGTTCTACATGGACATGCGCGCCTTCGGCAAAGGTTACGAGGAATTCTACGAGCGCGTCCAGAGGGAGGGGGTGATCTTCGTCCGGGGCCGCGGCGCCGAAGTGGAAGTCCTCCCCAACGGAAAGCTCAGGGTGAAAGGGGAGGATGCCAACCTCGGCAAGCTGGTCTTTGTGGACGTGGACATGGTTATCCTGGCCACGGCCATTGAACCGCAGCCCGACGCCGACCGGATAGCAGCCCTCTTCAGGCTGGGTCGGACCCCCGATGGCTGGTTCGCTGAAGCCCACCCCAAGCTAAGGCCTGTTGAGACGGCTACGGCGGGCATCTTCCTGGCCGGAGCATGCCAGGGGCCGCGCGACATTCCCGACACCGTGGCCCACGCTGAAGCTGCGGCCATGGAGGTGGTGAAACTCTTCAGCATCGGCGAAGTGCTCATCTCTCCCACCGTCGCCGTGGTGAACGAAGAAGCCTGTGTGGGTTGCGGCGAATGCATCCTGGCCTGCCCCTACTCGGCCATCTTCCGCAACATCCGGGGCAAAGCCGAAGTCAACCCGGCCCTCTGCCAGGGTTGCGGGACCTGCGCCGCTGCCTGCCCGGCCCACGCCATCACTGCCCTCCACTTCACCGACCAGGAAATAGTGGCTCAGATTGATGGGCTCATGGAAAAGGTGGTCGTGGGCTGAAAGCTAAGGGACCGGGAATGGTCACAGCCGGTGGCCCTTAAGCCACCGGCTTGGTTTTTCTTTCGGGCGCCAGCCTCCTGCAGACACCGTGGCAGGATCTCAACCCTGAGCGAACCCGAAGTCTTACCCCCTGGATTTGACATTGCGCTGTTTTGATGGCATAATGTTAGTAGCAATTGGGAGGCCGAAGATGATGGTGACCCGCGAGACCGATTACGCCATAAGGGCCATCCTCTTCCTCGCCACCAGGCCTGAAGGGACGAGGGTCAGCGCCAGGGAGCTGGCCAGGGACAGAGTGATCCCGAAGGCTCTGACCCGGCGCATCCTCACCAGGCTCGTGAAAGCCGGCCTCCTCAAAAGCCTGAGGGGGTTGAAAGGCGGGGTATCGCTGGCGAAGCCCCCCTCGCAGATAAACGTCCTGGAGGTCATGGAAGCCATAGGGAAGGTCCCCCGGGTTAGCCCATGTGTTGATAACCCCCAGGTATGCCCTTTTTCAGAAAATTGCCCCGTCAGGGAAATGTGGGTGGAGATTGATGGGGAAATAAAGGAGCGGTTGAGAAAAACCACTTTTGAAGAACTGGTCCGCAGGATGAGCGCAACCGAGGCTGCAAAGCCTTAACTCAAAAACCTTGAGAGGAGGAGGTGTGCTATGAGGAAAATGACCAGAGCAAACCTTGAGGGGGCCTTTGCCGGGGAAAGCCAGGCCCACATGAGATACCTCATCTTTGCCGATGTAGCCGAGAAGGAAGGCTTTCCCAACGTAGCCAGACTCTTCAGAGCCATCGCCTTCGCCGAGCAGGTCCATGCCACGAACCACTACAGGGCTCTGGGGATGATAGGCGAATCCGCGGCAAACCTCCAGGTGGCCATAGATGGTGAAACCTTTGAAGTGGAGGAAATGTATCCTGCATACAAAGCTGTGGCCGACCTGCAGGAAGAGAAGAATGCCTCCCGGTCCATGAACTTCGCCCTGGAAGCGGAAAAAGTCCACGCCGGGATGTATCAGAAGGCTCGCCAGGCCGTCCTTGCGGGCAAGGATGTGGAACTTGGTCCGGTCTACATCTGCGAAGTATGCGGCTGGACCGTGGAGGGAGAAGCTCCTGATCGCTGTCCCATCTGTGGGGCTACGAAGGACAAATTCCGCAAATTCTAACGCCTGTGGCCTCTCCTCCTGGGGCCGAGCCCTGGTCCGGGTTCGGCCCTTTTTATTTCGCAAACTGAAGG
>DAOUCW010000039.1:0-16770 GCA_034431695.1 Anaerolineae bacterium
GGCTCTGGCGGTGCCTCTATTTTGCGCTTTTTACATGCTGAAATTGGTCGGCTTCCCCGGGCCCAATCCCGAATTTTTCGCCCATTTTGCTCTACCCTTCCAGTTCTTCTCGGCCTGGTGGGGAGTAAAACCGAGCTCTCCCGGCTGGATTGAGGAAATGCCCCTCCAGCTTGGGGTTATGCCTCTGAGCCTGGCCTTTCTGGCATTCCTGGGCTGGATCAGGTTCAGGGACAGGGAAGGGAGCTTCGCCCTGGCCCTATCGGTCATACCTCTGCTTCTTGCCCTGCCGATCGCTTCCCCCTTCTGGAAAGCCACCCATTCCTGGAAGCTCCTCCGATACCCGTGGGAAGTGCTCGGGTTCGCTGCTCTGGGTCTTGCCCTTCTGGGCGGACGTTGCCTCACCTACATGCCCTCACTGGGCAACTGGCCGGTCTGGGCCGGCATCGTGGCGCTGGTCCTGCTGGGGAGCTACCGCTACCTTGACCCCGAATTCACGGCCCATCTCCCCAGGCCGCACCCTCTAACAGTAATCGGCAACGACAATGCGATTCTGGTGGACTGCAGCGTGAAAGGGAAACCGGTGCCGGGCGGTGAGCTGGAGGTTGAACTCCTGTGGCAGGCCCTGAAGCCCTTTGACCGCGATTACTCGGTCTTCGTGCACCTGCTGGATTCCCAGGGCAGGAAATGGGCTCAGCGGGACCAGCCACCCCTGAACGGGGAGAGGCCCACCTCCTCCTGGTCTCCCGGAGAACTCATAGAGGACACGTATGTCATGCCTCTGGGCCCAGATCTGCCCGAAGGGCCCTTCTTCCTGGCGGTGGGGATATACCGCTGGGATACCGGAGAACGCCTCAGCGTGCGAGGGCGCGAAGACGGCCAGGCGGTGATACCGCTGGAGGTATGCAGAGAGAAATGAACTGAAGTTAACTTCCCGGCTCCCGGCCTCACCCGGGCAGGGGGAACGGGACTTTGTCCTGCGGAGCAGGTGTGCTATAATCAACTCAGAGGGGAAACCATTCCGGTTGAGGAGGCAGGAAGTGCCACACCTGGGAGTGCCTGAGCTGCTGATCATCCTGCTGATAATCATAATAATTTTCGGCGTGGGGAAGCTACCGGAACTCGGAGGAGCGCTGGGGAAGAGCATCCGGGAATTCCGCCGGGCTACCTCCGGGCTGGATGAAGAGGAAAAAGGCACGAAAGAGGAAAAGGAAGAGAAGAAGAGCTTTTAACGGTTTTCCAGTTCCCGGAGTATCTCGCTGGCCCTGCCCGGGCTTATAGTGCCTTCCTCTATCATCCTTCTCGCCACTATCTCCACCAGGCCCCCTGTGGCTCCAGCAGCCATCGCCACCTGGCGCGCATGAAGTTTCATGTGGCCTTTCTGTATCCCTTCGGTGGCCAGGGCGAAGAGGGCTGCCAGGTTCTGGCCCAACCCAACGCTTGCCATAACCTGCGCTAATTCCCTGGAGGTCCTGACCCCGAGGATCTTGAGGCACACTCTGGCCAGAGGATGTGCCCTCGTAGCGCCTCCGACCGTTCCGGCTGCCACCGGCAATTCAATGGAGCCTTCAAGGTCGCCATCGTCGTTCTGTCTCCACACAGTCAGGGGGCTGTAGGAACCACTGCGGGCAGCATAGGCATGCGCCCCAGCCTCCAGAGCCCTCCAGTCGTTCCCCGTCGCTATGGCCACGGCATCAATCCCGTTCATTATCCCTTTATTGTGGGTGGCAGCCCGGTATGGGTCCACCGCAGCCAGAGCCCACGCTTCCACGATCCTTTTGGCCACCTCTTTCCCCGGAATGCCCTTCCCCTCAAGGGCTCTCCAGGGGACAACGCACCTGGCCCTGGCCAGGCGACGGTCCGAAAGGTTGGACAGGATGCGCAGGATAACCCTTCCCCCCGTGATTTCTTCTATCAGCGGAGCCACTGCCTCGGCAGCGGTGTTTACCACGTTGGCTCCCATGGCATCCCTCGTATCGTAGAGGAGGTGGACGACTAACATTGGGCCAGCGGGGGTGTCGGGGAACTTCCTGACCTCGAGCCCTTTGCTCCCCCCGCCGAGGGAAACGGTGGTGGGGTGTTTGGAATCGGCTAACCGGAAAATTTCCTCCTGCGCTTCAAGGACTTTTCGGGCTGCCTCTTCCAGATCCTTTACGTCCATAACCTGAACCTGGGCGATCATCAATGGTTCGGAACTTTCAGCGTGGAAACCTCCGCCCTCCCTGACCAGCTTAGCTGCATGGCTCAATCCGGCTACTACCGATGGCTCCTCTATTGCCATGGGTATGAGGTAATCTCTGCCGTTTATCAGGAAATTGACGGCAATCCCGAGAGGCAGGGGGAAGATCCCCACGACGTTCTCTATCATCTTTTCGGCCTGTTCGGCGGAAAGGCTCCTCTCCAGAAGGGCTTTTTCTTCCGGCGAAAGGTCTGCCCACTGGGCTAAGGTTTCAACCCGCTCCTTAAGGCTGAGTTTGTAAAAGCCTGGAAGGCGAGAGCTTCTCTCCAAAGTCCCTCCCTATCAATTTCAGTTTTCTTCAATTTTAAACGCATTTGGGTGGAAAGCACAAGCAGGGGGACTACCGTTGCGCAGACTTGCCAAAAAGCTCGCTTTGTATTATAATAAAAGGCGGGAAGGGGCAGTAGCTCAGGTGGCCAGAGCACTCCCCTGATAAGGGAGAGGTCGGTGGTTCGAATCCACCCTGCCCCAACGATGGTGGCCATAGCTCAATCGGTAGAGCATCGGACTGTGGCTCCGAGGGTTGCGGGTTCGAGACCCGCTGGCCACCTGGTGGAGATGGGGCCGTAGCTCAGCTGGGAGAGCGCGTCAATGGCATTGACGAGGTCAGGGGTTCGACTCCCCTCGGCTCCATCGGGCCGCCCTAGCTCAACGGGTAGAGCGGGCGCCTCGTAAGCGCCAGGTTATCGGTTCGAGTCCGATGGGCGGCTAAAATCAAGCCCTCGTGGCGCAATCGGTAGCGCAGGCGCCTTGTAAGCGCCGGGTTGTCGGTTCGAGTCCGACCGAGGGCTTGCAAGCGGGCGTGGTGCAGTGGTAGCACGTCTCCCTCCCAAGGAGAAGGTCGCGGGTTCGAATCCCGTCGCCCGCTCTATGGACGGAATCACAAAGCCGCAGAAACCTGAATATGCCCCATTTTAATATCCCCTTTGGAGAGGTGTGAAAGTGCTGGAGATTGAATCTGGTGTGGAACTCCTCCCTCCCGATTTCTCTGTAGCCGAGCTGGAAAGCAAAACCCTGAGCGAGCTGCAGGATATAGCCAAAAGCCTCGGCGTGGTCGGCTACAGCAGGCTCAAGAAGAACGAGCTCATCCTGCGCATCCTCAAGGCCAGCGCCGAAAGGCAGGGCTACATTTTCGGCGGGGGAATACTGGATATAACCCCCGAGGGGCACGGCTTCCTCCGCTCCAACCACCTCCTCCCAGGGCCGGAAGATATCTACATCTCTTCCTCCCAGATAAAACGCTTCGCCCTGAGGCCAGGGGACTTCGTCATCGGCCACGTCCGCCCTCCCAAAGAGAACGAGAGATACTTCAGCATAATAAAAGTTGAAGCTGTGAACGGGATGGATGCGGAGCTGGCCAAGACCCGCCCCCACTTTGATGAACTCACCCCCATCTTCCCCAACAAGCAGATACGCCTGGAAACAAGGCCCGATAACCTCACCACAAGACTCCTCGATCTGGTCGCTCCCATCGGACGGGGGCAGCGCGGCCTCATCGTCTCCCCACCCAAGGCCGGCAAAACCACCGTCCTCAAGCACATCGCCAACGCCATAACCACCAACTACGATGATATCCACCTGATGGTCCTCCTCATAGGGGAACGCCCGGAAGAGGTCACGGACTTTGAGCGCTCAGTGGACCCCAGGGTGGAGGTGATTTCCTCAACCTTTGACGACCCTGTGGAGAACCACGCCAAAGTGGCCGAACTGGCCCTGGAAAGGGCTAAGAGGCTCGTTGAGCTCAAGAAGGATGTGGTGATACTTCTGGACGGCATAACCCGCCTGACCAGGGCCTACAACCTCCTCGTCCCCGTGAGCGGGAGGACCCTCTCCGGCGGAATTGACCCCGCCGCCCTTTACCCGCCCAAGCGTTTCTTCGGCGCAGCCCGCAACATCCAGGAAGGGGGAAGCCTTACCATTATAGCTACCTGCCTCATTGACACCGGAAGCCGGATGGACGAGGTGATCTACGAGGAGTTCAAGGGCACCGGCAATATGGAGCTGCACCTGAGCCGCAAGCTTCAGGAGAGGCGCATCTTCCCGGCCTTTGACATTGAGAAATCCGGCACCCGCCGCGAGGAACTGCTCCTGGACGAATACACCCTCAACAGGGTCTGGCTCATGCGCCGGATGTTCTCCTACATGATCTCACCTCCGCCCAGCGGCGCTGGCATGGACATAGCCGATGCCATGCAGGCTCTCCTCGACCACATGCGCAAGACCAAGAGCAACCGCGAATTCCTGGAAACTCTGAACAAATCCCTCTCCTGAGGCCTGAGGATGAAAAAACTTTCCCCCTTCCTGGTGACAGGGCTTTTCTTTTTCCTGGCGCTGGCCAGGAGCGTAAATTCAAATTTCCCGGGCCTCCCGATCTCCCTTCCTGTCCCCACACCGGAAGCCGAACCCACTTCTTACCCAACTCCACCAGTGAATTCCGGCGGTTATTACCTTGAGGATGACGCCCTGAGCCTCTACCCGGTCTTCCACACCGTAATCCAGGAAAAACCCCGGGAGAGCGTCATAACCTACACCGTCCAGGCTGGGGATACGGTCTTTGACATCGCCAGGCGCTTCGGTATAACTCCCGAAACCATAATGTGGTCAAACCCTGAGCTGGAGGACAACCCCGACTGGCTTCCGGTGGGGATGGAGATCGTCATATTGCCTGTTTCGGGGGTGTATCACACAGTTAAAGCTGGGGATACGGTTGAGAAACTGGCAAAGGAATACAAAGTTGACCCCTCGGCCATAATAAATTTCCCGCTGAACAACCTCAAGCCACCATACGAATTAACTCCGGGGCAGAAGATAATAGTGCCAGGGGGCGAGAAGCCGTATAAGCCCAAGGTTGTCCGCCACTACACGGGGCCAATACCTGAAGGTGCTGCCAGAGGGACGGGGAGGTTTGCCTGGCCCATTGACGGCCCACTCTATATAACCCAGTATTTCTGGCGACTCCACCGGGCCATAGACATCGGCGTGCCGGAGGGGACCCCCGTTTACGCCGCCGATTCAGGGTTCGTGGTCTATGCCGGATGGAACGACCAGGGCTACGGAAAGCTGGTGATTATAGACCACCGCAATGGGTTTATGACTTATTACGCTCACCTGAGCGTAGTGAAAGTCAATGTGGGGATGTCAGTCCACAAGGGCCAGATAATAGGCCTTTCGGGGAACACGGGCAAGAGCACCGGACCACACCTGCACTTTGAGATAAGGCTGAACGGGGTGCCCCGCAACCCTCTGGGCTTCCTCCACTGAGGATCAGAGGCTGCGGCTATTCGTAGACTTTTTCCTCCTCCCTGTGGGCCTCCGGAGCATCGGCTTCCACATCTCTGGCGGTGGACTTCCCTTCAAGAAGCTCCCTGTAATATTCGTGCTGGATTATAAGGTTCATGATTTCGTTGGTCCCTGTCCAGATCATGATGAGCCTGGTGTCGCGCAGGAGCCTTTCAATGGGGTAGACCGTTGTATAGCCTATGCCCCCGAGGATCTGCATGGCATGGTTCACTATCTGCCAGGCTGCCTCAGTGGCGAACTTTTTGGCCTCCGAGACGAGCCTCCTGACGCGGCCGGGCTCGTCTCCCGCATCTATGGCTTTAGCCGCCAGGTAAACTATCCCCCTGGCCGCATCCAGTAGAGTTATGCTGTCGGCCACTTTGAAGGAGACGCCCTGGAAGGAACGGATTTTCTGCCCGAAAGCCTTGCGCCTGTCGGAGTAACGGGCGGCCACCTCCAGCGCTGCTCTGGCCATCCCGAGGGCCCCTGCCGCGCTGGTCATCCTCTCCGGAATCATCATGTGCCAGAAAACCTCAGCCCCGCCGTTCTCCCTCCCTATGATGTTCTCAGCAGGGACCACTGCATCCCGGAAGTAAACTCTGCCGGTCCCGCCTCCTCTGGTCCCCATCAGGCCATATAAGTATTGCACTTCAACTCCAGGCCCCCTCTCAACGATGAAGGCAGTCAGGGCCTGGTGGGAAGGAGCAGTGGGGTCGGTCCGGGCGTAAACCAGGAAGAAATCGGCTCCCTCAGCTCCCACGATGAAACGCTTGTGGCCGTTCAGAATGTAGTGATCGCCCTCCTTCCGGGCGATGGTGGTGGTTCCGAAGAAATCGGACCCCCCTCTGGGTTCGGTCAGGGCTTCGGCGGCCGTCAGCTTCCCCTGGAGGAGTGGCTTGAGCCAGCGCTCCTTCTGCTCCGGTGTGCCGAACTTGTGGAGGGCTTCGCCAACTATGCTCGGCAGGGAATAAAGGCACGCAAGAGAAGTCCCGAGGACCCCCACTTCCTCAAGGGCTATGATTTCATCGGCCCAGCCGAGGCCTCGCCCCCCATATTCGGGAGAGAAACGGAGGCCCAGCAGGTTCCGTCGGGCAGCCTCTTCCACGAACTCGCGGGGATAGCGCACCCTGTCAGCATCCATGTCAAGTATAAGCTGCCGGGGAACCCACCTGACGAACTCTCTCACTTCTTCCCTTAGCCTCTTCTGCTGGGGCGTGAGGAGCGCGTCCAGCATCTCCAACCTCCGGAAAGGCGAATTTATCCCAGAAGCCTGGCCCCAAGTTCCACGATGTCCACGACTTTGATGCCCATCCCTCTTGCAGCCCTTGATAGGGTCCTGCGGCACTGGGGACAGGCGGTCACCACCACGTTCGCTCCTGCAAGTCTGGCCTGTTCGAGCCTGATCCTGGCCACCCCTTCCCCGGCAGAGGGATCCAGGCTCTCCACGTTGCCCCCTCCGCCACAACAGAGGGCCTCGGCTCTGGTGAGGGGCATCTCTACCAGGCTCGCACCAGGGATCGCCCTCAGGAAAGCTCTGGGTTCCTCGTAAATGCCGCACCCCCGGCCCAGATCGCACGGGTCATGGTAAGTGAGCTTCTCTTCAAAAGGTTTGAGGGGAAAGCCGGCCTCCACGAGCCACTGAACCGAATGGACCACATCAAGACCAATCTCATCTCCGAGGAGTTCCGGATAGAATTTCTTCCACATCCTGTAACAGGAGGGACAGGTGGTGAGGAGGATCCTGGCCCCGGTTTCCCTCACCAGCGCGATGTTTCTCTCGGCCACTTTCCTGGCCAGATCCACCTGACCGTTGAGCAGGAGGGGGTAACCGCAGCAGACCTCTTCCTCCCCGAGGACCGAGTAATTGACTTCTTTCTTTTCCAGAAGCTGGACCATGCTCTGAGGTAGCCCGTAAGCCTGCGGATAGAGGGAGGACACGCATCCCACGAAGTAGACCACTTCGGGCTTGCCATTGCGGCGGACGGTGAACTCCAGGTTCTGGGCCCA
The DNA here is from genome assembly GCA_034431695.1 of Anaerolineae bacterium. Taxonomy (GTDB): domain Bacteria; phylum Chloroflexota; class Anaerolineae; order SpSt-600; family SpSt-600; genus SpSt-600. Next base: position 7,523 of record DAOUCW010000039.1, read on the forward strand.
GGACAGGCGCAGCGCTTTTTCCTCCCCGGAGATGTTGCCGGTGGAAGTGACCCTCTGCCCCAATTCTTCCAGGGGTGATGGGATGAAGCCCTTGAGGGCGAGCTCTTCCCGCGTCCTGAGCAGGATTTCCTCAATTGGCACACCGCTCGGGCAGGTGGCAGAGCAGGCTCCACACATGAAACAGCGGTAAAGCCTTGAGGCGTATCCATCGGATGGAGCGAGGCGACCTTCCAGAGCCTCCCTTATAAGCCTCAGCCTGCCCCGGGCAGTGGCCCATTCTTCCCTGGTGAACTGGTAGAAAGGACAGGAGGCCTGGCAAAATCCGCATTTATTGCACCTGTAGAGCGCTTCATTCAGTTCCATTTTTCCCCCTACTCCGGGAGGATCTTCCCCGGGTTCAGGATGTTAAGCGGGTCAAAGGTCTTCTTTATACCCCTGGTGACTTCAATTTCCCGCGGGGAAAACTGCCAGGGGAAAAACTCCCTCTTGGTCAGGCCGATCCCATGTTCGCCTGTGAGAGTTCCCCCGAGCTCAAGAGCAGAGGCGAAGATCTCCCGCTCCGCCTGGTGAACTTTCTCCAGCTCCCCGGGGATGCGGCTATCAAAGAGGATTATGGGGTGAAGGTTGCCATCGCCAGCGTGGGCGAGAACGCCTATGGGGAGGTCCACTTTCTTTGATATTTCAACGATGCGGGAGACCATCTCGGGCAGGAGGCTTCGTGGGACGGTCACGTCCTGGAGGACCAGGGAAGGCCTTACCCTGGCAGCAGCTCCTATGACCGTCCTGCGGGCCAACCAGAGCCTGTCAACTTCGGCGGCCGAAGTAGCGAGCTTGACTTCCCTCACCCCTTCCCTGCGGCATATGTCCTCAATGGCCTGAGCCTGGGGGGCAAGAGCTTCCTTTGCTCCGTCCACCTCAATCAGGAGCAGGGCCTCAGCGTCGGTCGGCAGGCCAACGTGGGTGAAATCCTCGGCGCAGCGGATCAGGAGGTTGTCCATCAGCTCCAGAGTCGTGGGGATTATGCCTGCCGCTATAATGGCGCTCACGGTCCTTGAAGCTGCTTCCAGGGAGTCAAAGATGGCCAAAAGGGTCTTCTTGGCCTCGGGGAGCGGGAGGACCCTCAGGGTCATCCTGGTTATTATCCCCAGGGTCCCCTCAGAGCCGACGAAAAGGCGGGTGAGGTCATACCCCGATGTATTTTTTATCACCTGGCCGCCGGTATGGATTATCTCCCCATCGGGCAGGACCACTTCCAGGCCCAGCACATAGTCTTTGGTGACGCCATACTTGAGACAGCGGGGGCCGCCGGCGTTCTCGGCTACATTCCCGCCCAGAGTGCAGACCTTCATGCTGGCCGGATCGGGAGGGTAGAAGAGGCCGTAAGGGGCCAGAGCCATCTGGAGGTGGGAGTTCACCACCCCGGGCTCCACCTCCACCACCAGGTTTTCGGTGTCTATCTTGAGGATCCGGGTCATTTTGGTCAGGGACAGCACTATCCCCCCCTTTACCGGGACGGCCCCGCCGCTCAGGCCTGTGCCCGCCCCCCTGGGAATGACCGGGATCCGCTCGGCCGAAGCTAAGGCCATGATGCGGGAGATCTCTTCGGCGGAACGAGGGAAGACAACCACATCGGGCCTGCTCTCGGGGAAGGAAGCATCGTAAGAGTAGAGGAGGAGGTCCATCTCATCGGAGAGGACATTTCCTTCCCCAACGATGTTTTCAAGCTCCCGGATTAACGTTTTCTTCATGGGTTACGCCTTTTCAGCTTACCCTGTGGCAGGCGACCCAGTGCCCGCCGCCCACATCCTTGAATTCGGGCTCCACCTCTTTGCAGATGTCCATCACCACCGGGCAACGGGTGTGGAAGCGGCAGCCGGAAGGGGGATTGGCAGGGCTCGGGATTTCCCCTTTGAGGATTATGCGGCGCCGGCGCTCCTCCACCACCGGGTCGGGAATGGGGACCGCAGAGAGGAGAGCCTGAGTGTAAGGGTGCAGGGGATTGTTGTAGAGAGTATCCCGGTCGGTGAGCTCAACGATCTTGCCCAGATACATTACGGCAACCCTGTCGGAGATGTGGCGGACCACCGCCAGGTCGTGGGCTATGAAGAGGTAGGTTAGCCCGAATTTCTCCTGCAGTTCTTCCAGCAGGTTTATGATCTGGGCCTGGATTGAGACGTCCAGGGCCGAGATGGGCTCATCGCAGACGATGAAATCGGGATACATGGCCAGGGCCCTGGCAATGCCTATGCGCTGCCGCTGACCACCGGAGAACTCGTGGGGGTAACGGTTTATGAAGTAAGGGTTGAGGCCCACGATCTGGAGGAGTTCCATTACCCTCTCCCGTTTCTCCTTCCCCCTGGCAATACCGTGGATTTCCAGGGGTTCCCCGATTATATCGCCCACAGTCATCCTGGGGTTCAGGGAAGCGTAGGGGTCCTGGAAGATTATCTGCATGCGGCGGCGCATGCGGCGCAGTTCCTCACCCTTGAGGGTTGTGAGGTCAACCCCGTCAAAGTATACCTTGCCTGAAGTGGGGCGATAGAGCTGGAGGATTGTCCGGCCCACGGTGGTCTTGCCGCACCCCGATTCCCCGACGAGGCCGAAGGTTTCCCCTTTCCGGATGAAGAAGCTTATATCGTCCACAGCCCGGACATAGCCGATGATCTTCTGGAAGATTATGCCTCTGGTGATGGGGAAATATTTCTTGAGGTTTTCAACCTGCACCAGGACTTTCCCGTTCCTCTCCATCTCTCACCTCACCCGGTTAAAATCTCGGCTTGCGGGTTTTCACATCAACCCAGCAGGCCACGGAGTGGTCTGTATCCACAGGTTCCAGCGGCGGATTCTCTTCCAGGCACCGGTCTATGACATACTCGCACCTTGGAGCGAAAGGACACCCCGGCGGAAGCTCTATCAGGTCGGGCGGGAGGCCCTCAATGGGCGTCAATTTCTCCCTGACGGGCGCATCAAGCCTGGGGACCGAGCGGAGGAGGCCCATTGTGTAGGGATGGCGGGGGTCTCCGTAGAGCTTCTTAACGGGTGCAGTCTCAATTATGAAGCCGGCATACATTACATTCACCCTCTGGGCCAGCCCGGCAATTATCCCCAGGTCGTGCGTGATCCAGATTATGGCCATGCCGATCTCGTCCCTCAGCCTCTTCACGAGGTCAATTATCTGGGCCTGGATGGTCACATCCAGGGCCGTGGTGGGTTCATCGGCTATGAGGATCTTGGGGTTGCAGGCCAGCGCCATGGCGATCATGACTCTCTGGCGCATACCGCCCGAAAACTGGTGGGGGTAATCGTCTATGCGCTTTTCGGCTTCGGGAATCCCCACCATCTTGAGGAGACGGATGGATTCTTCGCGGGCTTCTTTTTTGCTCATGCCCATGTGGAGCATAAGGGGCTCCCCGAGCTGCTGCCCTATGGTCAGCACGGGGTTGAGGGAGGTCATGGGGTCCTGGAATATCATGGCTATCTTGTTGCCCCGGATCTTCCTTATCTCATCTTCGCTCAGCTTGAGCAGGTCCTTTCCCTCAAACCACACTTCCCCGCCGACAATTTTACCCGGAGGTTGAGGGATAAGCCTCAGGACTGAAAGCATGCTCACGCTCTTGCCACACCCCGACTCCCCCACAAGGCCCAGAGTTTCACCCTCGTTGAGGTAAAGGGAAATGCCGTTTACAGCGTGAACCACGCCGTCCTGAGTGAAGAAGCGGGTTTTGAGGTTCTTTATCTCCAAAAGCGCTCCCATATTCCCTCCTGGCTCACCTGGAAATGTAGGTTTTGTTCAGGTAGAAAGTTCCGGTGGGCAGAAAGACAAGCCCCCGCACGTATGGCTTCACAAGTATGTAATCAATGCCGTGGAAGAGGGGAACCCAGGGCGCATCTTTGAGGATCAGGTCCTCGGCTTTCCGGTAGAGGGCCATCCTCTTCCCCTCATCTTTCTCCACCCTGGCTTCCTCCAGGAGTTTATCCACCTCCGGATTGGAGTAGCCGGTATTGTTGCCTGCACTCCGGCTGTGGAAATGGATGTCCAGGAAGTTGTGGGGGTCCGGGTAATCAGCGCTCCAGCCCAGGATGAACATCTGCAGGCCGTGCCTGTTCACTTCCTGGAGGAAGAGTTCCCACGGCATCTGCTCAATTTCCACTTCCACCCCCAACTTATCTTTATACATTTTGACGAGCGCTTCGGCAAGGTCTGAGCTTCCGCTCACGCTCAGGGTGATGGGAGGAAGCCCCTCCGCTCCCCCATAGGACGACCTTTTCAGGAAATCCACTGCCTGAGATGGCCCGCAAATCAGGCCTTTGGGTTCGTCGCTGTAGCCGGGCATACCCGGTGGAAGGATGCCTTTCGCTTCGTTAACCATACCTTTTAACAGGGAATTGATGATGCTCTTCCGGTCAGTGGCGCAGGCGAAGGCCCTCCGCACATCAGGATCATCAAAAGGTTCCTTCTCCACGTTGAAAGCCACATACATCAGGTCCAGGGAAGGGACTTTCATCAACTCTTTGCTCAGCGGATTCTTGGGGTCCAGCACCTGCTCTATGTTCGCCACCCCAACCGAGGTGACATCCAGTTCCCCGGTTTGATACATAACGAAAGGCGAACCTTCAGGGAAGATGAATTCAACCTGGTCAAGGAAAGGCTTTCCGCCGTAGAAATCGGCGAAGGCTTCAAGGGTTATCCCCTTCTCATCGTAGCTTTTGAGCTTGAAAGGCCCGGTCCCGTTGGGCTTGGAAGTCCAGTCGGGACCGCTCTCCACGTTCTCCTTATCCACCACGAAGGCTACCGGGTAAGTGAGTTTGGCCAGGAAGTAAGCTTTGGGGGCATCAATGGTTATGCGGATGGTGTGGTCGTCCAGGATTTCAACCCCTCTTATCTCGCTTGCTCTGCCCTCCAGCCTCTCTCTGACTCCCACTATGTCGTCAAGGTATATGCCGGCGGTGTGGGAGCCGGTGGCGGGATCGCAGGCTCTCTCCAGGGAATATTTGACATCTTCAGCGGTAACGGGCTTACCGTCGTGGAAGCGGGCGTCCTTCCGGAGGTAGAAGGTGTAGACAGTGCCATCACTGCTCGTCTCCCAACGCTCGGCCAGGTCGGGGACAACTTCCATGTTTTCGTCCAGGGTGACGAGGCCTGAGAAGATCTTGGTCACATATTCGGCGGAATAAATATCTTCCACCAGGGCAGGGTCAAGGGTTACGGGTTCTGACCCCGCTATCCTCAGGGTTCCGCCCGGGCGAGGGGTTGCCACCGCAGGAGATGGGGTTACGGTCTCCCTCGCAGCGAAATGACGATACAGTGACCAGAGGCCTCCTCCCGTGAAGACGGTGGCACAGCAAAGGGAGGCGAGGACCACAAGGACTATCAAGAGGAATTTCGCTCTGCTCTGCATTTCGCTCCTTTCAGCTCCTTTCCGGCCGGGCCGGAGGCAGGCTGCTCGCTCCGGAAACTCAAGCTAATTCGTCAAAAGAAAGGTAGCGCAGGAGAAGCTTCACAGCGTTCTCCACATCCCTGAGGTCCACCATTTCCGAAGGGGTGTGGACGTAACGGCAGGGTATGGAGAGGACCCCCGCCGGCACCCCTTCCCTGGTGAGCTGGATCGCCGCAGCATCGGTGGTGCCCCCTTCCAGGACCTCAAGCTGGTATGGTATGCCTGCCTCCTCAGCGGCGCGGATCATGGCTTGCCTCACGCCCGGGTGGGAAATCATCCGGGCATCTTTGACCTTTATAGCCGGCCCTTTGCCCAGGGACACAGCCATCTTGGGCGCTTCGGGTGTATCCCCGGTGAGGGTTACATCCACTGCTACCGCCACATCCGGAGCAATCCCGTAAGCCGAGGTCATGGCCCCCCTCAGCCCGAGCTCCTCCTGAACGGTGAAGACAATGTAGAGGTCGTGCGGGCAGTCCCTCAGTTCATCAAGCAATTTCACCAGGACAGCGCACCCTATGCGGTCGTCAAAGGCCTTGGCTATGAGCCTGCTGCCCTGAGCTACCAGGGGACGGGAGAAGACCCCTATATCCCCAACCCTGACCGGACAATTCTCCCGGCTTTCAGCCCCCACATCTATGTAGAGCTTGTCAAAGGTTGGGATTTTGTCGGCCTCGGTCAGCTTCTCAACCCCAATTACCCCCACCACTCCGTTCTCAAACTCCACCCTGTTCCCGACCAGGGTCAGGGGGCGGACACCGCCCATGGCGGAGAAGCGCAGGAAACCTTTCTCATCAACGTAGTTTACCACGATTCCGATCTCATCCATGTGGGCGGCCAGCATCACCTTTTTCCCGCCCCTGCCCTTTCTGAGGGCTATGAGGTTGCCCAGGGCATCCACTTTCACCTCATCAACTTTGTCTTTCACCATGTCCTTGAGCAATTGACGGATGCGCCCCTCGTTTCCCGCGGGACCGTAGGTTTCGGTCAGCGATTTTATGAGCTCTATCATATTACCTCCTCATTCCAGTTTCAGATGCTCCGGCCTGAGCCTCATGAGGGTGGCTTTCATCAGGCGGATTGTATTTTCAAAATCGTCAAGGCTGAGAATGGAAGCGGGGGAATGGATGTATCGGCAAGGGACTGCCACCGTGGCCGAGGGAACCCCTTTTCGGGTGAGGTGTATGGCACCCGAATCCGTCCCTCCCACGAGGGGCTGCTTGAACTGGTAAGGGATCCCTTCAGCCTCGGCAGATTCAACCAGCAGGCGCACCAGAGGATGGAAAGCGACGAAGGTCCTGTCCATGAGGGTTATGGCGGGGCCGTGCCCGAGCTTCGTGGTCGGACTCACATCTTTTTCCTTCGGCAGATCATCGGCCACAGTCCCCTCTATGGAAAAGGCCGCATCGGGCTCTATGGCGTAGGCAGCCACTTTCGCCCCCCTCAACCCCACTTCCTCCTGAACGGTGAAAACGGCGTAAAGGTCAAAAGGATACCGCTCCTTCACCAGTTCGGCCAGGACCGCGCAGCCTGCCCGATCGTCAAAGGCCTTCCCCATCACACGGCGGGCGCCGAGCTCCCGGAAGGCCACATCAAAGGTGGCATAGTCCCCAACCTGCACAACCTTTTCAGCCGAGGCCTTATCCCCAGCGCCGATATCTATCACAAGTCTATCCGCCGGGACGACCTGGGAGCGCTCCTCTTCTTTGAGGAGGTGTATGGGCTTGAGCCCTATCACTCCGGGTATGGCTTTCTCCCCCACAAGGACTCTCTTTCCAGGGAGGATCCTCTCGTCAATCCCTCCCACAAACCCGAAGTGGAGGTAGCCCTTCTCGTCAATGTGGGTGACCATAAGGCCAACCTCGTCCATGTGGGCGGCCAGCATTACTTTGAGGGGGATGGAACCATCACCCTTCTTCAGGGCTATCAAATTGCCGATGCTGTCCACCGATATCTGATCCACATGAGGCCCGATGTGCTCCCTGATTATTTCCCGGACCTTTTCCTCACTCCCTGAAACCCCACGTGCTTCGGAAAGCTCTTTCAGGAGCATAGCCCTTTACTCCGGAGGGAATTTTTCCAGTCTGGATGTGAAATTGGCCAGGAGGAGTCCGGTGCGCTCAATATCCTTGATGGAAAGGGTTTCCACAGGCGTGTGCATGTAGCGCAGGGGGATGGAGAGGAGGGCCGTTGGAACCCCTTCCCGCGAGACCTGAATGGCCCAGGCATCGGTGCCGCTGGGACCCGGTATGGCCTCAATCTGGTAGGGGATCTCCAGCTCTTTCGCCGTCCTGATGAGGGCTTCCCGGAGGAGGGGGTGGAAATTCGGCCCTATGCCCACAGCGGGCCCTTTCCCCACCTTTATGGTTTCAACCTCGGAAACACCGGGGCTATCACCGAAACCCACATCCACAGCAATGGCCAGATCCGGAGCTATGCCGTAAGCGCTGACCACCGCCCCCCTCAGCCCCATCTCCTCCTGAGAGGTAGCCACAGCATAAACATCCCACTGATGCTTCATGTGGGAAAGTTGCTCGAGGCAGTAAATGAGCGCCGTCACCGAAGCCCGGTCGTCAAAGGCCTTCCCCGAGGCCATATCCCCCTGAAGCTTCACACACTTTGAGGAAAAGCTTATGAAATCCCCCACCCTGACCAGGGATTTGACCTCCTCCTCCGGCAAGCCAACGTCCACGAAGAGCTGATCCCTCGGGGTCACCTTCCTGCGTTCCTCCGGGGAAAGGAGATGAGGGGGCTTTGTGACGATCACCCCGGGAAGCGGCTTAAGCCCGTGGACCACAACCTCCTGGCCCAGCAGGATCCTGTCATCTATTCCCCCGACGGTGGAGAAACGGATGAACCCTTTCTCAATTTCCGAAACGATGAGGCCTATTTCATCCATGTGGGCGGCAAGCATTATGCGGTTGCGGGATGGCCCTGCGCCCCTCTTGAAACCTATCACATTGCCGAGAGCGTCGGTCCTGACCTCATCCACATACTTCCCAAATTCCTCCGCAATAATCCGGGAAACCTCGCTCTCACTTCCGGAAACTCCTGAGGCTTCCGAAAGCTTTTTCAGCACTTCAAAGGTATCCATGCTTTCCTCCAGCCTTTTCCCAGGGCTTTTTCCATTATATTCAACCCCATGCAAAAGTCAAAGCACGGCGAAGTTTTCGCCTCTCTCCTGCTGAGAACCCCTGCGTTCTCCCCTTTTCGGCCATATTTTGGAGAGCGAGACTGCAATGGTATAATTTCTAAGGCCGAGCAGGAAAAGGGAAGCCCAGGATGAATGCGCACCAGGAAAGAGTGGAGGCCCTCCTCAAAGCTGCGGTTAGAGCTCACAGGGAAGGCAACCCGAGGCTTGCCAGGCGATATCTCGGGATCGTCCTGAGGCTGGCACCTGATCACCCAGGGGCCCTCAGACTCAAAGAGCAAATTGAATCCAGCGCAGCCTTCTCCCCTCTCAGCTTGCTGCTTTTCATTGCTGGGTTTATTTTAATAGCTTGCCTCTGGCTGCTGGCCCCACCGGCCGGAAGCTTTGACTTCCCCAGGGAACTTTCCTGCTCTGAACCTCAGGGCAGCACAGCCTACGGAATGGCAATGGTGGCTCTGAGGGAAGGGAAGCTGGAGGAAGCAGCGGCTTTCCTTGAGGAGGTTGCTGCGGAGAACCCCGAAATCCCTGGCCTCAAGGACAAACTTTCCTCCCTCTACTACCGGCTCGGCCTTCAGGCCATAGAAAGGGGCGATAGAGCATCGGCGGCTCAATTTCTCCAGAAAGCCCTGACCCTTTCCCCCGAATGGAAAGAACCCGCGCTG
>DAOUCW010000040.1:0-5035 GCA_034431695.1 Anaerolineae bacterium
GGCATCAGCGGAGCCAGACAATCGGCCACAGCTCCGGCATCGGCCATTGTCTCGGGGGCACCATCAAACCCGTCGGCGAGGATATACACGGCAGGGAAGCCCAGAACGTCCAGCAAAAGCTCCTGCAGTCGCCTCCAGCGCTCCGAAGGTGACGGCGGTGAGGAAAGCTCAAACGTCATATCAAGCTCGTCGCACCAGCGCAGCAATTCGTCCGGTCCCGGCGGATCCGGCAGGATAAAGGTGGGGTCCAGCACCTCTCGCAAAGCACTCACATCCTTAACCTGACGGCAGCGTTCTGTATAAACAGAAAGGGCCGCCGGAAGGCTCCAGGAAAGCGTTTCGTAAACTCGCCGTCGGCCCTCTTTGTCAAGGCGGAAGAACCAGTGGGGTCGGTGCGCCAGAGCCAGGAAGAGGGCAATTGCACCGGCACGGGTTACTGCCGCAAGGTGATCTTCTAAAGAGGGGAGAAAATGCCCCCAGGAAAGGAAAGGGGGCACGTAGGGTATGGGAAAAGGTCGGTTTGTTTCCTGGCCCACCCAGCAGGCCTGGGTGATGCTGATGCGGAGAGCAGTCTTACCACCTCCTGCAGGGGCAAAAACCCAGGAAATTACATCTCCCCAAACCTGTGCGAAAACGTCATGCCCAACCAGATAACTGTTCAGGCGAGTATCGGCTGCCGCATCAAGGGGCTCGAAAGGGTCAAAGGACAAACCAGCCCATTTCAGCCACTCAGCTACTTTACCTGTTTCCACAAGCTCATCAGCTATCCGGGGCAAAGCTGCCATAGCAATCAACAAAATTAGCTCCTGGTCATAAAATTGCTCAAACAAACCCGCACAACGGATGCAAACTAAATTATAACAGACCTTGATGCACGCTCGCTTTCAATATTCTTACAGTTACCTCACCAGCGCACTTTCAGAGTTACTCCCAGCCCTCGCCGGGTGATAAGCAGGACCGGGTTGCTGGGGTCGGGCTCAATGGTTTTACGCAGCCGCCAGAGATTGGTGTCTATCAGACCGATGTAATCTTTTGGAGCCTCATAATCGGGGTCTACCGGTTTGGGCACCCGATCCAGGCCCCGATACACCCGAAAATACAGCTCGCTCTTGCTGACCACCTCGCCGCTCCGCTGATAGAGATAACGCAACATCTCGTAAGCCTTCTCCGGCAGTTTTTCCAGGTTAATCCTGCGACCTCCCACAATCACCTGGCACTTCTTATCATCCAGATAAAAGCGGGGAGGATGACGTAAACGCAACTCCTTCCAGGTGGCTTCATCAACAGGGCCGGCATCGGGATGGGCAGCGTAATACTCAGCCAGGACCGCCACCTGGTCCAGCCACTCCCTGGGAGATTCACCGCCTGCTTTCTCCAGCCATTCCAGCAATCCCGGGGCGGTGCATAGCTGCTCCAGAGGGAACGATTCCCGTCCAAAAGCAAAGGCTAACCTGCGTTCCACTAACTCCTTAAGGAGGGGAGTGCTCCAGCGGAGGCGTATGCTTTCGATTCGTCGCCTTGCCAGGCCCCCGGCCTGGCTTATGGCGGGTTCGATGTCAGCCGACAGGCAGAGTTTATACACCAATCCCCTGTGACCGAAGATTGAAAGGGTTGAAAGGAAGGCTTTCAGTCCCTCAACGAGGCGGTCGAAAGCCACTTCACTCCATCCCTCCAGACCATCGCTCAGCACCCAGATGCTTTCCATACCCATTGCCTGGAGGGCATTGACCAGTTCGGCTATAATCTGTTCAAAAGGAGCGTCTTCATAAAGGACTTCTGGCGTTGGGGATGTCAAAATCTGGCGAATGAGAGGAGCACCCGGATACGGGCCTTCCATCAAAGGCTCCCAGCGTATTTCAGGCCTGCCTAAAGTGAAACGGTGGATGAACCATACCAGGCGGACCTGAGCCCAGGGAGGCGCAACAGCGTAATCCTCCGGATAATAAGCCAGATGATGGGTCAGGGAAGCGGCGCAGGCGTCCAGAATTCGCCTCGCCAGTTGTTGCACCCAGGCCAACCCCGGGCGGGTTTCCTCGGAGGGAGGAGCAGGGCGCCAGGGGACCAGGAGACGCAAAGGCTTGCCGCTGGCGTTTCTGCTGTAAGCCTGGAGGGCCCGGTAGATTGCCGTCTTGCCGCTGCCGGGTTCACCGAAAACGATCACCGAGCGAGGCCCGACCATCCGCCCGAACTCCGGCGGCGGCACAAAACAGGCCTCCAGCCAGGGTTCATCCTCGGCTCGCAGGATAGAGAATGCTGCAGGGCCAGGGATGCCGAGTTTTTGTTCATCGGTCAACCCATTCTCTTTGCCCATCATACAGTTCTCAAAACGGCATTAAAATCTTTGGGGGTTAAAAGCCGCTGATTCCTGCCTATGCACCGAAGCAATTCATTCCCCAACCGTATCAACTCCCCAGGTCGGCCCTGAGCTGCCCGAATCAGCCGTTCCTCCGCCGGTGGGCCTTTCCATTTCCGTAAGTCACACCACGCTTCTAAAGTCTCCTCTCCCTCTTTTCCATGGAGGAGGCGCGTGCGCAAAAGCTCTCGCAAATCCCCTTCCTCCCAGAATATGCATTTCCCATATACCTCCAAAGATTTCGGGGTATCCGTGGCTGTGAAGGCCTTGAGGATGATGCCTGCCATGTTTAGCCATTCTCCCAGGCGGTATAAATTCAGCGCTGTTTCTTCCCCTACCGTCCCCTGCACATCTGCCAGTATAAGGAGGCGTGGGAAATCGTATGGGGAAGCATCGCTTAATAGAGCAAGCAATTCCCTGCAGGACAGCATAGTTCTGGGAGCATCACGGGTAAGGGCGGTTATTTCTTCCACGATCCTTTCTCCCTCGCCTGCCGTTGGCAGGCCAATTTGATGTAGATAAGCAACTGGGTCGTGATTCAGATAATAGTTCAAGAGGTTGGCAACGGTCCTTTTTCTGGGAGCGGTAAGGGCGGTAAAGGCCATTGGTCGAACCGCTATGTAGCGGGCTATGGTTTTGCACACAACTCTGGCTATCTCTTCCGGGCCGAAATCCATTCTGTCAATTCGCCAGTAAACAGGGAAGGCCCTTTGCTCTCTTAAGGCATCGTAAGCTAAGAGCAGGGCCGTTGCCGTCCGTCCCCCTTTCGGGAAGGTTACGTATATCCCCCAATCATCATCGCTTACCAGGGCCCACCAGGTTGGGTAAATGTGGTTTTCCACGAGGTAAGGTGTGTGCTCAGCCTTCTCGTGGCCAAAGGGCGTTCTTTTCAGTCCCAAGTATTTGAGCCCCTTTATCAAATCAGCGTCCAGATATGCTGGTATGCTCCATCCCAGGGAGATCTCCGGCCATTCGGCCAGAAGAGCCTGCCAGTGCTGTTTTACGAAATCCAGGCCTTGACCCTTTTTGATGAGAAGCTCCCCAATCTGTTTCTGCCAGTCTCTGTCTAAGTGTTCGTATGCCCATTCCAGAGCCCCTTTAACCTGCTCGTTAACTTCAAACCGGGATTGTTCCTCTTTTGCCTGAAGAAGTTTTACAATCATCTGCAACTGCAGAGGGGCGTTTTCCGTCCAGATTTTCTCAAGAGCATCCCGCATCCTGGGGCTCTGCCAGATTCTTCCGGGCCTTTCTTTTAACTCCAGGTAACGGCGTGCCCCTTCGGAGGGGTCTCTTTTCAAAAGGGACGCGAGTTCCTCCACTTCACGGAGGGCATTTTCCTCTTCCTCCCTGCGGCGCCGGGCTTCTTCTTCCAGGCTTTTCCATTGCTGAACGGCAAACCCAATGAGCGCCGTTACGAGAGGGATCAGCAAGGTGAAAGGTTCCTTCTTCAGCGATGCTTTATCCACAAAGCGGGGCAATACGCAATGATACACGAATAAGAATATGATAAAGGCTGCCGCTAACCACAGCACCAGGAGATAAAACCCTTTCAGAACCCGCGCAGGTGTTGAAAGATACCACTCATCCATATGATCCCAGTACCATCGCCGGAGCCAGGTTTTAAACGCCATCAGAACACTCCTCAAACGCCTGAGCCGGGTTTTAAACCCCATCGGAACACGCCTCAAAGCTAAAGTAACATTCCGCCGGGCCAGCGCAAGCACAAAACGCCTGCGTTACAGGCCCTGTGCCGGTTGAAACCTGCTCTTAAATAACCTTGCGGGCTCCATTTATGGACTACAATTTTGGTCCAGCAGTGAAGTCCAGAGCAAAGAGCACAATGCTTTTAATCACAGCCTCCGGGCAAACTCTGTTCAACCTGCGCAGGGCGCATCTACCCGAGCACACGCAAGTTTCACCCGGCGGTGCCCTCCTCATAGGTGCTGGTGTGGTAGCTGCTAATCGCTGTTAAGGAGCATCAATTCTTTGAACTGTGGTGGGACTTCAAAAATACTCACCCACTCCCAAGGACTTATCTACTTTATGCCAGCTGCTTCCATAGTTAAGCAGGGGCGAGATAACGTTAGTCGCCTCTGCCTGCGAGGTGTCGCTTGGCACTGGCGGACGATGCACTCCACCGTGAAGGATATGTATGCCATCATATGGACCGTTGAAAGCCGCGAAAAACACCTTACTGCCCGTCGAATCCCCATCCGGCAAAAGCGCTCTCTGGTGAGGCTTGAGGTAGTTTTCCTTTTCTTTCCGCAAGGTTTTCGGCCTCCCGAAAATTTTTGCGGCGTTTTTCAGGGGCACAACCTCTTACAAATTTCATTGTATCATACTTTTTTACGATGTGCAAGGCCGTCTCAAAAATGCAGAAAATCTCCCGAAAGGGAGACATTACTGACCATGCGTATCAAGCCAAATGATAATGTTACCGGGAACAAAAACTCCTCCGGCAAAGGGGAAGCTTCCTCGTAACATTATCATTTGGCGAGAGCATAGCACCTGGTGACTATAAAGAACGCGGTGGCTTGACGCACGAAAAAAAGTGCGTTATAATATAGAAGCCGAAAGCGAGGGGGCTTGAGGTGTAAGGTGCGACTCCGGAAATTTTCAGTCCTGGGACTACTCATAGTGCTTATAGGCTCTGGAATCGGGCAAGCGGGCCGCCTGTAACTT
>DAOUCW010000041.1:0-4856 GCA_034431695.1 Anaerolineae bacterium
CCAAAACACCGAAGCCCACCCCCACAAATACCCCGGTTCCGGCGGTCACCCTGGCGAACCCCTCAGGCCTGAGCACTCCAACACCCTCGCCCACCCCGGTTGCCAGCCTGTGCCCCTTAACCGGCGAGCCTGTGGATGACCCCGAGAAGCTCAACCGCAGGCCCCTCGCTGTGAAGGTGGCCAACTCGCCGGAGGTGAGGCCTCAATCGGGCCTCTCCTTCGCCGACATCGTCTTTGAGCACCTGGCCGAAGGGGGCCTGACCCGCTTCACCGCCATTTTCCTCTGCAAAGATGCCGAACGGATAGGCTCCGTAAGGAGCGCCAGGCTGATTGACCTTGAGATACCTCTCTTCTACCATGCAATATTCGCCTACTCCGGTGCCTCAGGCGAAATATCCAGAATGCTTGACAGCTGCGATTTCGCCCAGTATACGCTTTCGGAGTGGCGTGGGGACCCCGGTTTCTACCGGATCAGGGAGCCGGGGAAAGCCTTTGAGCACACCCTCTTCACCGATACCGCTTCCCTCTGGAAGGTGGCGACCCAGCGGGGGATAAATCAGAGGGTGGAGATAAAGCACATGGTCTTTTCCCGGGAACCTCCCCCCGATGGTCTGCCTGCCAGTGAAATCCTCATCCCATACCACCGCAAGTATTCCGACGTCCTCTACCGATACGATCCGGAGAAAGGGGCTTACCTCCGTTTCATCGCAGGGGAACCGCACCGGGATGCCCTGACCGGAGAGCAGATCGCCGTGAAGAACGTGGTCATAGTCTACGTTCCCCACGTGGAAACCCTCATCGTGGAGGACGTGCTGGGGGCCAGATCCGTCCAGATCCAGCTCTGGGGCCAGGGCATGGCCCAGGTTTGCCGCGACGGCCGGGTCTACGATGCCATCTGGAGCAGGCCTTCCCGCCCTGATCCCCTCAAGATCCTGGACTACGGTGGGAACATATTCCCCTTCAAGCCGGGAAACACCTGGTTTGAACTTGTCCCGCTGGGTATGGAGGTTAAAATCAAATGAGCCTGAGGGAAGGCCTCATAGAAGTCTACACGGGTGATGGAAAGGGCAAGACCACGGCTGCTCTTGGCCTGGCCCTGAGGGCGGCCGGTCACGGCCTGAAAGTTTGCATAATCCAGTTCATGAAGGGGTGGCCCAACTACGGGGAATTGAAATCGGTCAACTACGTCCCGGGAATAACCCTGAAGCAGTTCGGAGGCCCCCATTTCGTGGACCGCAACAATCCTTCGCCCCGAGATATTGAGATGGCTCATGAGGCCCTTGAGGAAGCTCGCCGGGCAATGCGCTCCGGCCTTTACGACATAATCATACTGGATGAGATAAACGTGGCTCTGGACTTCGGCCTCATATCCCTGGAAGAAGTCCTCTCGCTCCTTGATGAGAAACCCGAGAAGGTTGAAATCGTCCTCACAGGCCGCAACGCCCACCCCGAAATAATCCGCCGGGCTCACCTGGTCACCGAAATGAAAGAGATAAAGCACCCATACCGCGAGGGCATTGTCTCCCGAAGGGGAATTGATTACTGAGGGGGGACTTTTGTCACTGCATCGGTAGCGTTTTCCGGGTATCCTTTCCCTCGGAAGTGGGAAGGCAGGTATAGTGATGCTGGTGGTTTGAGGAAGGTGCAGGGGGTTGAAAGGGCCTCTGGTTGACCTCCATGGAGCACACAAAGCCAGGCCAGAGGCCCTCTTATTGACAGGCTATGCCAGAGGAGGGGGAAAATGTCCCGCATACCGCCAGGTCAGCGTGTGGTGAAGGAGCTTCCGGTCCTGCATGTGGGCCCAATACCGCCCTTTGACCCCGAAAGATGGACTTTCAGGATTTTAGGGCGCGTTGAGGAAGAGGTCACTTTCACCTACCAGGAGATCCTCCAGATGCCGGTGGTCCGCGTGGTGGCCGATGTTCACTGCGTCACCGGCTGGAGCGTCCTGGACACCGTCTGGGAGGGTGTATCGCCGAAAGAACTCCTCAAGAGGGTCAAAATCCTCCCCGATGCCCGCTTCGTCCTGGTGCACAGCGAGTATGGGTATACGACAAACCTTCCCCTGGAGGCCCTCCTTGACGATGATGTGGTGTTAGCATACCGATACAACGACGCTCCCCTGCGGCCGGAGCACGGCTACCCCCTCCGGCTCGTGGTCCCCAAACGTTACTTCTGGAAGAGCGCGAAGTGGGTGCGCGGCTTTGAACTTTTATCCGAGGACCGGCCCGGCTACTGGGAGCAGAGGGGTTACCACAACAATGCCGACCCATGGAAGGAAGAGCGATACGGAATCTGAGGGAGGGGCCATGAAAGACCTCAAGGAGCTTCTTCTGGCCGCCCTGAGGGCAGAGATAGACAGCAGGAACTTCTACGAAGGGCTGGCCGGCAGAGTGAAGAATTTCCTCCTCAAGGACAGGCTCAATTTCCTTGCTGGTGAGGAAGAGAAGCACCGCCGTTACTTCCAGAGCGTGCTGGAATCCAGGTTCCCCGGGGAAGAGATCGTCCCGCCGTCCGTCACGCCCGTGCCGATCCCGCGCCTGGAGCTTCCCCACGAGATGGTCCCCATAAGCGAACTGCTGTGGCAGGCAATGCAGGCGGAAAAAGCCGCCGAGGAATTTTACACCGAAATCGCTAAACATTTTGAGGAAGGAAGCCAGGAGCAGAAGATGACCCTCTACATTGCGGCCATGGAGAGGGGGCACTACCGGCTCCTGGAGCAGGAAAGGGAATCAGCGCTCAAATTTGAAGACGCTGATTTCACCTGGCCCATGACTCATGTGGGCCCATAACAATGCCAGGGGAGGTATAGCCATGGAAAAGTTCAGGAGCGTTGAGGAAATCCTTGATTTCGCCATTGAAAAAGAAGAGGAAGCCTATCAATTTTACACCGACTGGGCGGGGCGGCTCGAAGACCCCACGATGCGCGAGGTCTTCCGGGAGTTCGCCCAGCAGGAGATGGGACACAAGGAAAAGCTCCTGCGGGTCAAGGAGGGGAAAATATCCCTGACCGTATCCCCGGAAGGCGTCCCTGACCTGAAGATAAGCGATTTTCTGGTTGAAATCAAGCCGCACGCCGCTACAAGCTACCAGGAAGCTCTCATCGTGGCGATGCAGAGGGAGAAAGCTTCCTTCAGGCTATACAACGACCTGGCATCTCGCGCTGAGGATGAAGCGCTGCGCAACCTGTTCCTGGCGCTGGCGCAGGAAGAGGCTCGCCACAAACTGCGCCTGGAAATAGCTTACGATGACTTGCTCTATCCGGAGGGATGAAGCCATGGAAATGGAAAGCATCACCCTTGAAGATGCCCTGACCATAGCCAAAGAGGCGGAAATCAAGGCTGCCCAGGTCTACAGGGAAGCTTCGGCCAGGGCCACAAACCCGCTGGGCAAAAAGCTTCTGGAGCAACTGGCCGACTTTGAAGAATATCACTACCGCAAGCTGGTGGAACTGGAGGAGTCCCTCAGAACGAAGGGCGAGTTCATTGAATACGAAGGGAGAGAGCTGCAGCTCCCTTCTTCCCCCGAAACCGGAGATAAAGCCAGGGAACTGGAATCCCGCAGCATGGCTGCGATCCTGGCCACGGCCATTGACATTGAGAAGGCAGCCGAGGAACGCTACAGAGCCCTGGCCGAGCGGACTTCCGATCCCAGGGGTAAGGCCATGTTCCAGAAACTGGCCCTGGAAGAGCATTACCACTACCGCATCCTGAACGATGAATACTACGCCCTGAGCAACCGGGGAGTCTGGGTCTGGGCAGAATGATTCCCGAAGGAGGTGGTCAAGATGCGCCTGGAATGGACCGAAGAGCTCAGCACAGGGGTCCCGGAGATGGATGAACAGCACCGCAAGCTCATAGAGATCCTGAACCAGTTCTACGAAGCCGTGGAGAAGGGGGAAAAAGCCAGGGCGATAGAAGAACTGGTCAGAGGAGCGAAAGATTACACCAATTTCCACTTCGGTGCGGAAGAGCGCTTCATGGAAGAAATCGGTTACCCCGAGCTTGAAGCTCACCGGAAAGCTCACCAGAACCTCGTCAACGAAGTCCTCCTGGCCGAGGAAAAATACGCTCAGGGGGATGAAAAGGCAATAAGAGGCCTTGCCTCCTTTCTCCTGTCCTGGCTCTACACCCACATACTCAGGACCGACCGAAAATACGGTGAATTCTACAGGGAGGTGAAGTCATGATAACCATCAAGGCAGGCGGTGAAGCCGGGCAGGGGGTGGAATCCAGCAGCGCGGGTTTCGCCAAATACCTGATGAGGAGCGGCTTGCACGTTTTCGTCCTGCTGGATTACCACTCCAGGATACGAGGAGGCCACAACTTTGCCCAGATCAGGGCTTCCGCAGTTCCTCTCTGGTCCCACAGTGAGCCGGTTCACATCCTCCTGGCCCTTGATGAGGAGACCATCCCGAGGCATCTGGGCGAGGTGGTCCCCGGCGGTGCTGTGATTTACGATGAGAACCAGCATGTGGACAGGGCGGCCATTGAGGCCCGGGGGGCTCACGCGGTTCCTGCTCCCATCTTCCGCCTCGCAAAGGAAATAGGGGGAAGCGAGGTCATGGCCAACACCGCCGCTTTCGCCGTCGCAGCGGGGCTTCTTGAACTGCCGGAGGAGCCGCTCAATGAAATTATACGGGAGAATTTCGGCAAGAAGGGCACGGCTGTGGTGGAGAGCAACCTGAAAGTCTCAAAGGCCGCTTACGAATGGGCCAGAACAAACTATTCCCGGCTCATCTCTTTCCGGCTGACCCCTCGCGAAGGGCCCGGCCGCATGCTCATGAACGGGAACGAGGCTTTCGCCCTCGGTGCCCTGCTGGGCGGATGCAAGTTCGTGGCGGGATACCCCATGAC
>DAOUCW010000042.1:0-10327 GCA_034431695.1 Anaerolineae bacterium
GGGTTGGGTTAAGGACGGTCAGCCGGAGCCGTGCTTCCCAGTAATTGCCGTAGTGGTCAAAAGCCGTGAGCCTGAGGGTGTAGAGTCCATTCTGCAGCGCGGAGGTATCCCACAGGGCCAGGAGGCCGTTCTCCACCATCGTCCACACAGGCCCGGCTACCGTGACCCAGGACGCCGGGTCGGGGCCAGGGCCGAATTCCACCACATAGTGGGAGAAATCCGGAATTCTGGCCGTCCCCCTTATCTCCACAGGTCCCTGGACGGTCTGGCCATCCAGCGGGTAATCGAGCCTGACTTCGGGAGGGAAGGTGTGAAGGGGGCAGTATTCCTTCGGGGGCTGAGGGATGTTGTTCTGAATGGCCCACCACTCCCCTTCCGGAGGATAGACCTCGTAGACTCGCTCCTCCACCAGGGAAGGTGGACAGTATTCGGTGGCAAGCTTCCCGGTGACCCGGTCTATGCGGATTTTCTGGTAGAAATCTCTGGAAGGATCGTTGGGTTCGGTCCCGGCCACGAAGAGTTCAATTCTCCTCTCCGGGCAGTATTCGGACGGTTTAGCCCCCGACTTAGCGCATATCTCTGCCTCCACAATCCCCGGCGGGCGAGGGAAATCCTTAGGGGGGACATCGGCGAGGGCCCTTTCCATGAACTCGTGCCAGATGGGGCCGGCCCCTCTCACCCCCGGGACCCTTCGGGTTGGGGAGTTATCGGCATTCCCCACCCACACGCCCACCACCAGATCCGGAGTGTAGCCTATGGTCCAGCCATCGCGCCAGTCATCCGTCGTCCCTGTCTTGACGGCTGCAGGCCTTGAGAGCTTGAGGACGCTGTTGGGGCCGAAAGCGGGCGTCCTTGCCCAGTTATCGGCCAGGATGTGGGTTATGAGGTAGGCATGCTGCGGGGAGATCACCTGGTCTCCCGGGGGTGGGGTGTATTCCTCAAGGATCCTCCCGGCGGCATCTTCCACCCGGAGGATGGCTACCGGCGGGACCCTCTTCCCCCCGTTGGCCAGGACGGCGTAGGCGGCGGTGAGTTCCAGCAGGCTCACTTCGCCTCCCCCCAGGGTTATGGAAAGGCCGTAATCGGACCGGGTGAAGGAGGTGATGCCGAGGCGGCGGGCCATCTCCAGGAAAGCGGGAATTCCCACAAACTGGAGGGCTTTCACGGCGGGTATGTTGTATGAGCTTCCCAGGGCAACCCTCACCGTGACGGGCCCATGGAAGCGGTTGTCGTAATTGGTGGGCTTGTAGCCGTCGGGAAATTCTATGGGGACATCCCATATGACCGTGGCGGGGGTCCAGCCCTTTTCAAAGGCCGCAAGATAGGTCACAGGCTTTATGGCCGAGCCCGGCTGGCGGGGGGCCAGAGCCATGTTCACCTGCCCGCTGATCTTCTCATCGTAGAAATCAGCGCTGCCAACCATCACCAGGATTTCCCCGGTCTGGGGCTTTATGGCCACCAGCGCCCCATTGGTCACATTCTTATCCCTGAGCTTCTCCACATGGCTCTTCACGATCTCCTGGGCCATTTCCTGAAGCCTGAGGTCAAGGGTGGTGTAAACCCTGAGGCCGGCCCTGTATAGGGTTTCGGCTCCGTAGCGCTGTTCCAGAAGCTGGCGGACGTAAATCACGAAATGGGGGGCTTTCATTTCAAAGCGCAGGGGGACCAGTTTGAGCTCTTCCTGGTATGCTCGCTGGGCTTCCTCAAGCGTTATGAACCCCGCCTCCACCATCAGGCGGAGGACATCGGCCTGCCGGGCTCTGGCTGCCTGGAAGTTGGTGTAGGGATCATAGCGGGCTGGCGCCTGGGGCAACCCTGCCAGGAAGGAAGCCTCGGCGAGGGTCAGCTCCGAGGCGTGCTTGCCGAAGTAGGTCTGGGCTGCCGCCTCAATGCCGTAGGCCATGTTTCCGTAGAAAATTTCGTTCAGGTAAAGTTCCAGGATTGTCTCCTTGGAGTAGCGGCGGGAGATCTCCGCGGCCAATATGGCCTCTTTAACCTTGCGCTTGAGGGTCCTCTGGCTCCTCTCCTCCTGGGGCAGGAGAAGGTTCCGGACGAGTTGCTGGGGTATGGTGCTCGCTCCCGATACCGCTTCGCCTGCCACGATGTCCTGCCAGAGAGCCCTGATGACGGCGATGGGGTCAACCCCCTGGTGCTGGAAGAAGCGGGCGTCTTCGGTTGCCACAGTGGCCATTATTACGTAGGGGGATATTGAACTCAGGGGGACAACCGTCCTCCTTCCTCCCCCGGGTGGGATGAATTCGTATAAGAGGCGTCCCTCCCGATCGTAAATTTTGGTGCTGGAGAAGGCCACAGCCCTCCTGGCCAGTTCCTCCGGAGGAGGGAGCTGCGGCGCCACATAGGCGTAGACCAGCATGAATCCTGCTGCCCCGAGGGAAATGAAAAGGCTCAGAGCCAGGAGCAGGATGGTGAAGGACCGCAGGAGAAAATCGTATAGCTCGTTACCCCGATTTTGCCTTCCGGCCATATCAATACATCCTGAGGAAGTGCCTCACCGTCTGCCAGAACTCCCTGAGGGATGTCCTGTATGGGTGGATCCTGGTCTTTATGGTGTAGCCCTTCCAGAGCTTATACACGAGCCTGTAGAGGGGGTTAGGCGGCAGCTTTATCAGGAACTTCACCAGGGGTATGAGGAAGGGCCACTCCACCGCCAGGGCGAAGAGCTTGGAGAAGTTCTCTATCTGCCTCTTCTCCTCCTTTGAGAAACGGATTATGGAATGGTCCCACGCTGAAGGGCCTATGTCATCGTAATATCCTTCCAGGAGGTCATGCTCCTTCGCATACTCACCGAGCTCGGTCCGGGGATAAGGCTGGTAGAGGAAGACGTTGGCGTAATCGGGCCGACAGGCTATGTTCAGCTCCAGGGTCTTGAAATCCACCTCCAGGGAACCACCCGGAAGTCCTATCATGTTCGTGGTTATGAGCCTCAGGCCTGCCTCTTTTATAAGACGGGCGGCTTCCAGGATCTGTTCCTGGGTTATGTCCCGCTTCAGGAGCTTCCTCCTTATCTCTTCATCGCCCGTCTCCACACCCATCCCCACGCTGTGACAACCTGCCTCCTTAAGGAGGCTCACCAGTTCCCTGCTGACCAGGTTCGGGCGGACGTTGCAGAAGAAGGGCAGGCCTATTTCCCTGGGATACTTTTCGGCGAACTCTTCAACCCATTTGAGCGGCCAGATGAAGAGGTCATCAAGGAAAACCACGAACCGCAGAGGGTATTTGCTCCTGACCCACTTCAGCTCTTCCAGGACGTTGTCCACGCTCCTGTGCCGGACGATTTTCCCCAGCCCGCGGTAGATCTCGTTGAAAGCCTGGTTGTAACAGTAGCTGCAGCGGTAGGGGCAGCCGCGGCTGGAGATGAAGTGCTTGAGTCCGCTCTCCCGGCTGAAAGCATCTTTGGAGTAGAAAAGCTCACGGTCCGGGAAGGGCAGGGAATCCAGGTCCTCCAAGAGCGGCCTCAGCGGGTTGCGGATTATCTCCCCATCCCTCTTGAACCACCAGTTGGGGATTGAGAGGTAATCGCCACCCCCCTCCAGGGCATTGGCCAGGTCCACCATGGCTTCCTCTCCCTCCCCTATGCAGACCCCATCCACGCCCTCCTCTTCAATCACTTCGGGGAAGAAGGTGGCGTGGGGGCCACCGAAGACCGAGAGCACTTTGCCTCCCAGGGCTTCTTTGATAGCTCTGTTGAGCTCAAGGTAATAGCGGTGGAGGCCCGTGTAGATGGTATAGCCCACGATCTGCGGCTTGAACTCCCTGGCCGCCTGGATGGGGTCCTGGTGCGTGGCAATGACCAGGTCCACCTGGTGGCCTGCTTTCTTCAGGACGCTGGAAAGGTGCGTGAGCCCGAAGGGAATGTAATCGGCATGCCTCGTGATGAAAAGGACTCTCATCCTCACCTCCCTGAGCTATTTTCCTCTGAGGAACCTGCGCTCTATCTCCTCCCGGCTCAGGAGGAAGAAGGCCGGCCGGCCATGGGGGCAGGTGGACGGAGACCAGGACCTGAAGAATTCGCCGACTATCTCCTGCATCTTCTCCCTGGTCAGGATATCGCCCTTCTTCACAGCAGCCATGCAGGCCATCCGCATGGCCAGCCTCTCCCGGATTTCATTTTCGGTTAACCGGTCGGCCTCCCGGAGTTCTTCCACGAGCTTTTCCACAAACTCTGGAAGGGGCACCGGCAGTGAGGGGAAAGGCATGCTCCGCACTATGAAAGCCCCCCTGCCGAAAGGCTCGGCTTCCATTCCGAGCTCCTCCAGAACCCCCAGGTGTTCCTCCAGAAGTTCGGCCTCGGAAGGTGGTAACTCCAGGTAGGAGGGTGGTTCCAGGGGGAACTGCTCCTTTCCCTCCAGTATCTTCTCAAACAGGACCTGCTCATGGGCAGCGTGCTGGTCCACCACCATCAGCCCTTCAGGCGTCCAGGCCAGTATATAGGTGTAATCGGCCTGACCAAGGATGGAAAGGGAAGAGCTCACGTATTCCTCCCTCTCCTCCCTCACTGCCGGAAGTGATGTCACTCCTTCAAAGGGCCAGACCCCCTGGACATATTCTTCCCTTCCGGGGAAGGTGCTCAGCGCCTCTTCCACGGCCCTCCCCAGCGCGTAGTAGACGGCCCTCTCCTGGGCCAGGCGCACTTCCGCCTTGCGCGGGTGGACGTTCACATCCACAAGGTTGGGATCCACTTCAATCCAGACGACGGCCACAGGCCTTCTTCCGGGGGCTATTTTCCCGGTGTAGGGCCTCTCCAGCACCACCGCCAGCAGTCCCGCCCTCACCGGCCTGCCGTTTATGAAGAAGAATTGCCAGTCCCGCCCCGTTTTCCCGATCGTCGGCCGACTTATGAACCCTTTCACTTTTATGTCGCCGCTTTCCCAGCTTATCCCCACCATCTCCGAAGCCACGTCCCTGCCGAGGGTCTGGGCTATCCTTTCCAGAGGCCTGGCGCCCGGAGCCAGGAGCCGCTCCCTCCCATCGGCTATGAACCTGAAAGCTATCTGGGGGTAAGAGAGGGCATAGCGGATCACGGTGTTGCGGACGAGTTCGGTCTCGCGGAAGGGGGATTTCAGGAATTTCCTCCTGGCGGGCACGTTGTAGAAGAGGTTGCGGACCGTAACCAGTGTCCCCTGGGGGCTGGCAGCCGTCTCAATGGCTTTGGTTCCCCCCTCGGCTATGAGCCTCGTCCCCACCTCCTCCCCCTTTGCCCTGGTGAGGATTTCCACCTTCGCCACGGCAGCTATGCTGGCCAGGGCTTCCCCCCTGAAGCCCAGAGTCCTGATGGCCTGGAGGTCTTCCGGGGAGGAGATTTTGCTCGTGGCAAACCTTTCAAACAGCAGCGGGACATCCTCCCTCGGTATGCCCGAGCCGTCATCGGCAACGCGGATCAGGGAGAGGCCCCCATCCCTTATCTCAATGCTTATGGATGAAGCTCCGGCATCAATGGCGTTCTCTATCAGTTCCTTCACGACCGAGGCCGGCCTTTCAATGACCTCCCCCGCCGCTATACGGGATATGACCTCCTGGGGAAGGATCCTTATGGGCATGGCGGTGAAATTATAACACAAGAGGTAAACAGGGCCAAGGATTGACTGCAGGAAGGTTGCTTTTTGACTGCAGCCCGGTATAATTAAACCCGGAGGATTGCCATATGCTCTTTTCCAGACTGACCCACAGGAAGGCTCAGTTCGTGATTCTGGGGGTGATACTGCTGGCCGGAGCATGCCTTTTCTCGGCGGCAGGGTATTACGGCCTGAAACAGGGGGTGGAAGGAGTTTCCCGTTCCCTGCAGCAGCGTTCCTGGGAACACTACAAGCGAGGAGAAGCTTACCTGAGGGAAGGAAACCTGGAGCTGGCTCTGGCCGAGTTTGAGGAGGCCCTGCGCCTTTACCCCGAGAACGCAGAAGCCCTCCGCAAGATCCAGGAATTGAAGCCCCTGCTCCAGCAAACCCCGGCTACCCCTTCCCAGCAAATAACCGAGAACATGCTGGAAAGCTACTTCCAGGAAGCCCAGAACCTGTATCAGCAGGGGAAATGGGAGGAGGCCGCTCAGCTCCTGGAAAACCTCCGCATCCTCGCCCCCGATTACCGCAGAGCTGCCGTGGCCGACCTTATGAGTTCAGCTTTCTACAGGGCAGGCCTCGCCAGGGTTCAGGAAAACGAACTGGAAATCGCCATCCAGTATTTTGACAAGGCCCTGGCAGTTAATCCCGAAAACCCCAAACTGATGGAAGAGAGGGAAAAAGCCGTCCTCTACCTTGAGGCCCTGACTTTCTGGGGGGCCGATTGGGAGAAATCCATCGGAGCTCTGGAGACCCTCGTCCAGAAATACCCCGATTACAAGGACGCCGGGACCAGGCTGAGGGAAGCCCGGATTGAATACGCCAGAGCTCTCGCCGGGAAAGGTGACTGGTGCGGGGCCGAAGCGCAGCTCAAACTAATCCCGCAGCCTGATTCAAAGGTGAAGGCCGAACTCTACAGGGCCTACAGTTTCTGCCACGTGGCAACACCAACACCGACCCTGGCTCCATCCCCCGTCACCACTCAAACCCCTGCGGCGAAACCTGCAGGGATGTGCTCCGGCCGCATCGCCTGGGCCGATTACGACCCCATCAAATCCGTCTTCAACCTCTACACCATGGATTTGGGGAAGGGGCAGATCAGGAAAGTGGCGGAGAAAGCCATAAGCCCTGCCTTCTCCCCCGATGGAAAGCAAATCCTCTTTCGCTCCCTCCAGGAGGACATGATCGGCCTGGCGCGGGTTCCTTCCTCAGGGGGTGAGAAAGCCAGGGTCACCACCTATGCCGAGGATACTTTCCCCACCTGGGCTCCTGACGGCGAGCAGATGGCCTTTGCCTCCCGCCGTGAAGGCGACAGAAAGTGGAGGATATACACCGGCTGGGCTATGGGCCTGGAGGAAGTCCGGGAACTGGCCTTCGGCACGAGGCCTGCCTGGTCCCCTGACGGCAAAACCATCGTTTTCCAGGGCTGTATCCCCTCCACAACCCACTGCGGACTCATCTCAATGGGCGTGGATGGCTCGAACCCTCGCCTCCTCACCTCGTTCCCCGGCGATACCGCCCCGGCCTTCTCGCCCGACGGTTCAAAGCTCGCCTTCATGTCGGCCGAGAGGGATGGGAACTGGGAAATATATGTGCTGGATATCAAGACCGGCAGGGTGAGCCGCCTCACCTCCAACCCTGACGTGGATGGCCTCCCCGCCTGGTCCCCCGACGGGCGTTGCCTTGCCTTCCTCTCCCGTCGGGATGGCAAATGGGGCCTTTACATAATGCGAGCTGATGGTTCCGGAAGCAGCCTCCTTGTGAACTTATCCGATTCCATCGGGGACTGGATGGAGCACAACATCTCCTGGGGGCCGTAGAATGCCTCTATACGTGGCTTTCATCTGGCACATGCACCAGCCGTATTACAGGGATCCCGTGTCGGGCAAATACCTCCTGCCCTGGCTCAGGTTCCACGCCGTCAAGGATTACCTTCACATGGCGGAGGTGTTGAGCCAGTATCCCCGTATAAAGGCCACCGTGAACCTGGTCCCTTCGCTCCTTTACCAGCTCTTGGAATACCTGAGCGGGGAAGCCGTTGACCCGGCCATGGAGATGGGCTTGAAGGAGGGCTGGTCGCAGGAGGAGAGAGAATACATCCTCACCCACTTCTTCAGCGTAAACCACGAGCGGATCCTCAACCGCTTTCCTCCATACCGCCTTCTCCTGGAGCTGAGCTCTTATGCCCGCCAGGCTCCTCACCTCTTCTCCGACTCCTACTTCATGGACCTGATAACCTGGTTCAACCTGGCCTGGACCGATCCCAACAAACTGGAGGGAGATCCTTTCCTCAGGAGCCTCGTGGAAAAGGGGAACAATTTCTCCCGCGAAGACTTCGCCGGGCTCATGGAGAAGCACCGGGAGATAATGGCCGGGATAATCCCCCTCTACCGGGAACTGGAAGCTAAGGGCCAGCTTGAACTGTCCACCTCGCCCTTCTACCATCCCATCCTCCCGCTCCTCATAAACACGGAAAATGCCCGCCGGGCAAGCCCAGGGCTACTGCTTCCCTCCGTAACCTTTTCCCACCCTGAGGATGCGGAGGAGCAGGTCCGCAGGGCAATCGGATTTCACCGGAGCCTTTTCGGGCACGAGCCGGTGGGCCTCTGGCCTTCCGAAGGGGCCGTCTGTCCGGAGTTAGTCCCCATCCTGGCCCGCAAGGGGATCATCTGGTTCGCCACCGATGAGGCCATCCTCGCCCGCACCCTGAATGCAAGCCTGGACAGGGATCAGGAAGGCCACCTCCTGAACCCCGAAGTCCTCTATCGGCCCTACCGGGTCCAGATTGAGGGGAAGAGCGTGGCGGTGCTCTTCAGAGACCGCTTCCTCTCGGACCGGATCGGCTTCGTCTACCAGCACCTGGATGGATACGAGGCGGCGCGGGACCTCGTGGGGAGGTTGCTGGCAATAAGGGACCGCCTTCCTCCCGATAAGCCTCACCTTGTCACCATCATCCTGGACGGGGAAAACTGCTGGGAGCACTACGAGCACAACGGAGATGTCTTCCTCCACAACCTCTACCGGATGCTCTCGGAGGAGCCGGAGATTGAATGCGTGAGGGTCAGGGATTTCCTGGAGAAGTTTCCGCCGGAGGAGACCCTCACGGACCTGGCAACCGGCTCGTGGATAAACGGCAACCTGGAGACATGGATAGGGGAAGAAGCCCAGAACCGGGCCTGGGAAGCCCTGGCCACGGTTCGGGAAGATCTGGTGAACTGGCAGAAAAATTACCCCCTGGCCGATATTGAGACCCTGGAAAAGGCCTGGGAGTGCATCTACAGGGCTGAAGGGAGCGACTGGTTCTGGTGGTATTACAGCCGCAATGTTTCGGAGCAGGAGCAGATATTTGACCAGGCTTTCAGGGAGCACCTGGCCGGGGTCTACACCGCCATTGGCCTCCCTGTTCCCGAGTGGCTATCTTACCCGATAATGAAGCCCATAGCGGTGGTGGAAAGGGCCCCTTCCCATTTCATATCCCCCAGGCTTGAGGCATCGCCCCAGGCCTCCTCCGAGCGGGCGAGGGCTGGTTACGTGAAGGGAGGGGCGGTGGGGGGCTCCATGCGTCCATCAGGTCAACTCCTGAGCGGACTGTATTACGGCTACGACCCCGGAACCCTCTACCTCCGCATAGAGAGCAACGAACCGGTTGATTCCATCGCTTTATCCCTGTATTTCGTGAATCCTTCGGCTGACAGGATGAACTGGCATTTCCGTCGCCTTGACGAAAAAGTGGAGGCGGTTAACGGGGCTGGACTGGCCTGGGCCCTGGAGGTCATACCCAGGGAGCCGAGGGCTCTCCTCTTCAAAGCCGAGGGGCACGAGATCTGGCGCCTGGACAGGGAAATTGCGAACCTGGCGCGCTCGGAGAAGGTTCTGGAACTGGCCATACCCCTCAGCTACCTCGGTCTTGACGTGGGGGATACAGTTGGGCTAATAGTTATAGGGGAGAAGGAGGGGGTTCTGGAAAAGCTCCCACCTTTCGGGCCTTTGCTCTTCACCCTGAGAGAGAGGTTCTGAGGTGGGTCATGCCGCTGGATGTGCACGTTGATGATGAAGTGAGATTGCGGAAGCCCCACCCCTGCGGGGCCAACCACTGGCTCGTGGTCAGGGTCGGGGCCGACATCGGCCTCAAGTGCATGAAATGCGGCCGAAGGGTCCTTCTGCCCCGTTCGGTCTTTGAGAAGCGTTTCAAGGCCTTCATAAAACGGAGCCGTCCAACCCTGGATGACATCGTTTCGGGGCTTGCTCAGAGAATCGTCCCGGGGAAAGAATGAGAGAGCAGACGGCAGTCCCCGGGCGCAGGTTGAAATGGGTTTGCTCTGTGAAAACTGCACGGAGGTTAGAACCATGGAAAAGCTGACACCGGAAAAGCTCCGCAGGGTTTGTCCCCTTGAGGTTATCCCCTGTGCCACTTCGGCCGAGCTGGAGCCGCCTGCCGAGATAATCGGGCAGGAGCGGGCGGTTAAGGCCCTCAACTTCGGCCTGGAGATGAACAAGAAAGGGTTCAACATCTACGTGGCAGGGGTGCCCGGAACCGGCCGCACCACTGCCGTCCTGAGCTTTCTTGAGAAGCTGGCAGCTCAGAAGCCGGTTCCACCCGACTGGTGTTACGTCTACAATTTCAGGGACCCATACCGGCCGAGGGCTCTGCGCCTTCCGGCAGGCAAAGGCCAGCTCTTCAGGAAGCAGGTCCGGGAGTTCATAGAGGCAGCGCGGCGGGAAATTCCGGTGGCCTTTGAGAGCGAGGATTACTC